>WRMB01000011.1 GCA_009777345.1 Micrococcales bacterium
CCCCCGGCCGGGCCGGACGGGGGGCCCCCCCCCAACAGCCCGGCGGGGGGGGGCGGGCCCGCCTGGGTACCGGTCCCCCCCGCCCCCGCCACGACGAAGGGATCAGAACACGGAGCGGATCAGCTTCTTGTTGACGAACTCCTCGATGCCCAGGTAGCCGAGCTCGCGGCCGAAACCGGAGCGCTTGATGCCGCCGAAGGGCAACTCGGCGGCGTCGGCCAGGACGCAGTTGACGTAGACCATGCCGGCCTCGATCTGGTTGGCCACCCGGTCGGCCTGCTCACGGTCGGTGGTGTACAGGTACGAACCGAGCCCGAACGGGGTGTCGTTGGCGATCTTCACCGCCTCGTCCTCCGAGGACGCCTTGAAGAGCATCGCGACCGGGCCGAACAGCTCCTCGTGGCGGGCGGGGCCGGTGACGTCGGTGAGCACACCGGCCGGGAAGAAACCGCCTCTGCGCTCACCGGCCGACTCGAAGTGGGCACCGGCCGCGACGGCCGCGTCGACCTGGCCGGCCAGGAAGTCGGCGGCACCGACCGAGGACAGCGGGGTAATACCCTCGGCCGCGGCCAGCAGAGCGGCGGTGAACTTCTCGCGGAACTCGTCGTAGAGGTCCGCGATGACCACGAACCGCTTGGCCCCGTTGCAGGACTGGCCGGTGTTGTCCATCCGCGCGGCGACGGCGTCTGCGACGACCGCGTCCAGGTCGTCGGTCGACAGGACGATGAAGGGGTCGGCGCCGCCCAGCTCCAGGACGACCTTCTTGAGGTTGCGCGCGGCGACCTCGGCCACGGCGATACCGGCGCCCTCGGAACCGGTCAGCGAGACGCCGACGGTGCGCGGGTCGGCGATCATCGTCGACACCTGAGCGGTGCTGGCGTGGACGTTGGTGTAGGCACCAGCCGGGAACCCGGCGTCCTCGTGGATCTGGCCGATCACGGCCGACGACTCGGGGCACTGCGAGGCGTGCTTGAGGATGATCGGGTTGCCGACGCACAGGTTGGGACCGGCGAACCGGGCCACCTGGTAGTAGGGGAAGTTCCACGGCATGACCCCGACCAGGACGCCGAGCGGCGCGTGCCGGATCAGTGCCGTGCCCTCGCCCTCGGACAGCTCGACCGGCCTGTCGGCCAGCAGCGCCTCGGCGTTGTCGGCGTAGTACCGGAAGATCGCCCCGGCGAACTCGGCTTCGCCGACGGCGTCGGCCAGCGGCTTGCCCATCTCGCGGACGATGAGCGCACCGAGCTCTTCCTTGCGCTCGTCGAACAGGTCGGCGACCCGCCCGACCAGCGCGGCACGCTCGGCCACGGTGGTGGTCCGCACCCAGTCCTTGCTGGCTGCTGACGCGGCGGCGAGGGTCGCCTCGACCTCGGCGTCGGTCATGGTGGGGTAGGTCTGGACTACCTCACCGGTTGCGGGGTCGGTGACTGCGTATGCCATGCTGACGGTCCTTCCGGCCTGAGCCCGATCTGTGCAGTGACGGTGCCCGCGATCGGTATGGCACCAGCCGCGGCTGGGGCGAGCCTTCCACGAACGGACGCGAATTACTAGTGTCCAGCTCGTCGAACCGAGGACCTCCTCGATGGCCAACCTGGCGAGAGCCGAGGCGCTAGGAGGCCGAGCATGTCAGACCGTCCTCGGGGACCTTGCCGTCGACCAGGAAGTCGTCCACGGCGGTCTGGATGCACTTGACGCCTCTCAGGTAGGCCCCGTGGCCCTCGCCCTCATAGGTGACCAGCACCCCTGAGTCGAGCATCTCGGCCAGGGCCTGCGCCCACTGGTACGGCGTGGCCGGGTCGTTGGTGGTACCGATGACGACGATCGGCGGGGCACCTTTGGCGGCGTACGACCGCAACGACTCCGTGACCGGTGTGGGCCAGTCCGCGCACTCGTCGACCTCGGAGATGAAGTATTCCGCCAGGTGTGGGGCGACCTGCCTGATCTGCTCGGCCTCCGCCGCCATGGCGTCGGCGTCTCTGGTCTTGCGGTTGTCGGCACAGCCGATCGCGGTGTGCGCTTCCATCATGTTCGAGTAGTAGCCGTCCTCCACCGGACAGGTCAGACCGTCGCAACGTTGGAGATAGGTGTCGGCCAGAAGCATCAGCATCGTGCCGTCCTGGTTGTCGATCGCGAACCGCAGCGCCATGGTCAGCTGCTCCCACGCGTCTTGCGAATACAGCGCCGTGAAGATACCGGTGAGTGCCAGCGCACCGGTGAGCTGCCGGTCGCCGAGACCACCGACGACCTCGACAGCCACCAGGGCTGCCGTCTCGGCATCCAGATCAACCAGCTCGCGGAACAGGGTCTCGAGCACCTTCAGGTCACCGATGCTTAACGGCTGGTCGGTGGCCTGCTCGACGACAGCCACGACCTGGTCCATGGCTTCGTCGACCGAACCTGACAGCGGGCAGCCGTCAGAGGCCAGACAGTCGGTGACATAGGCCCGCAACGCCGACTCGAAACCACCAGCCTGGATCACCGTGGTCTCGTCCAGCGCGGTCGGGTCGACTGCGGCGTCGAGCACCATCCGGCCCACCCGGTCGGGGAACAACGCGGCATAGGTCGCGCCCAGCTGGGTGCCGTAGGACACCCCCAGGTAGTTCAAGGTGGACTCACCCAGGGCCGCTCGTATCACGTCCATGTCCCGGGCCGCCGAGATCGTGTCCACGTGCTCCAGGAGCGATCCGGTGAGCTCTAGGCATCCCTCGGCGAACTCCGCGACGGCGGCCTCGGCCTGGGCGATGCCTTCTTCGGACGTGGTGTCGATATCGGTGGTCAAGAAGACGTTCAGGTCATCGTCGGACAGGCAGTCGACCGGCGCCGACCGGCCCACGCCCCGCGGGTCGAAACCCACGACGTCCAGCACGTCACGTGACCGGTCGCCCAGACCGTCTACGAACGCGGCGACGACGTCGACCCCCGAACCGCCGGGCCCACCAGGGTTGATCACGATCGACCCCTGGCTGTTCTCGGCCGTCGAACGGGCGAGCGCGAGCTTGATGGTCTCGCCGGACGGGTTCGCGTAGTCCATCGGGACCGTCAGCCAGGTGCACTCCAGCTTGTCCAGGCCGTCAACCCCCTGGCGGCCGGACGAGAAGCCAGGCTGTTTGCTGCAGTCCTTCCAGTCCAGCGCTTGGGAGTAGTACTTCTCCAGGCCGGGTGTCCCCTTGGTCGCCGCGTCGTCGGCAGACGTCGAACAGCCCGCCAACCCTAGCGCGGCACACATCACTACCGCCGCGGCCTGCACCCGGGCGACCCGTCGTCCTGCTCGATCCATGCTGACTCCCGTTCCTCGTCTCGGTCTTGCGGCCTCGTCGCGACCACCCCGGTGTCCGTACGGCGACGTGACCCTGACGGACCTTTCGGTTCCAGAATATCGACCAGCGCGACCACCGCGCGGTCTCCGCCTGACGGCTACACGCCTTCCAGCAGGAAGGTGAGGACGGCCTTCTGGGCGTGGAGGCGGTTCTCGGCCTCGTCCCAGACGACCGACTGGGGGCCGTCGAGGACCTCGGCGGTGATCTCTTTGCCGCGGTAGGCGGGCAGGCAGTGCAGGACGATCGCGTCGGGCGCGGCCAGGGCCAGGGCGGCAGCGTCGAGGCGGAACGGCACGAACGGAGCCTCGCGCTGTGCGGCCTGGTCCTCCTGGCCCATCGACACCCAGGTGTCGGTGGCCACCACATCGGCCCCGGTCAGGGTCTCGGCGCGGTCGAAGAGCACAGCGACCGAACCGCCGGTCGCCGCCGCCCGGGCGGTGGCGGCGGCGAGGATCTGCGGGTCGGGGGCGAACTGTTCCGGGCAGCCGATGCGGACGTGCATCCCGGCGGTGGCGCCGCCCAGCAGGTAGGAGTGCGCCATGTTGTTCGAACCGTCGCCGACGTAGGCCAGCCTCTGCCCGGGCAGCGCTTCGACCCCGCCGCGGTGCTGGGCGACCGTCGCCAGGTCGGCGAGCACCTGGCAGGGGTGGAACGAGTCGGTCAGCGCGTTGACCACGGGAACCCCGGCGACCTCCGCCATCTCGTCGAGGCGCGACTGCGCGTGGGTGCGCCACACGATCGCGGCCATCTGACGGCCCAGGACGTGCGCCACGTCGCTGATCGACTCGCGCACCCCGATCTTGGCGAGGTTGCCGTC
Source organism: Micrococcales bacterium (assembly GCA_009777345.1). Classification (GTDB taxonomy): domain Bacteria; phylum Actinomycetota; class Actinomycetes; order Actinomycetales; family Cellulomonadaceae; genus Cellulomonas. The sequence goes on from WRMB01000011.1 coordinate 4,135, forward strand.
CACCATCATCGGGTAGCCGCCCAGCTCGACGATGCCGGTGACGAACGACACCTGGGTGCGCAGCGTCGGCTTGTCGAAGATCACCGCCACGGACCGCGGCCCGGCCAGCGGACGCCGGGCGAACCGGTCGGCACGCAGCGTCGCGGTGAGCTCCAGCAGGGCACGCTGCTCGGCGGGAGACAGGTCGTCGTCGCGCAGGAAGTGCCGGGAGGTCGGTGTCATCGAAGGTCCTCCGGGTCGGTGGGTAGATCGCCCAGGAACTGGGTGAAGATCTCGGCGTCAGCGCTGGTCAGGATATACGGCGGAGCCAGGCGCAGCGTCGTGGGGGTGGCGGCGTTGACGATGATCCCGGCCTCCAGCGCCCGGGCCGTCACCGCCGCCGCGACCGGTGCGACCAGCTCGACGCCGATCAGCAGGCCCAGCCCGCGGACCTCGCGCACCAGCGGGTGGGCCAGGTCACGCAGCGCAGTCCGCCAGGTCTGGCCCAGCGCGGTGACGTGGGCCAGCAGCCCATCGCGCTCGATCACTCCGGTGACGGCCAGGCCAGCCGCGGCGGCCACCGGGTTACCGCCGAAGGTCGTGCCGTGCTGACCCCGGCCGAGCAGCCCCGCGGTCCGCGGACCGTAGGCGATGAGCGCCCCGACGGGGAACCCGCCGCCCAGGCCCTTGGCGACGGTGACCACGTCCGGGACGATACCGCCGCCGAGCTCGGTCTGCTGGTGAGCGAACCAGGTGCCGGTGCGGCCCATCCCAGACTGGACCTCGTCCAGCACCAGCAGGGCTCCGTGCGCCGTGGTGAGCCGTCGGGCCTCCGCCAACCAGCCGGACGGCAGGGGTCGCACCCCGGCCTCTCCCTGTACCGGTTCGGCCACCAGCGCGGCCACCTGGTCGCCGTCGTGGGCGAACGCCGCACACAGCGCGTCGCGGTCCCCGAACGGCAACCACTCGACCGGCGAGCCCAACGGTTCGAACGGTTCCCGGTAGGCAGCCTTGGCCGTGAGCGCCAGAGCGCCCATGGTGCGACCGTGGAAGGCCCCTTCCAGGGCGAGCAGCCGGGGCCGAGCACCGTCGGAGTGCCTGCGGGTCAGCTTGACCGCCGCCTCGATCGCCTCGGTGCCGGAGTTGGTGAAGAACACCCGGGACCCCGGCGGGGCGCCCGCCAGATCCAGCAGACGTTCGGCCAGCGCGATCTGGGTGGGGCTGGCGAAGAAGTTCGAGACATGACCCAGGGTGCCCAGCTGGGCGCTGACCGCCGCGGTCAGCGTCGGGTGGGCGTGCCCCAGCACGTTGACGGCGATCCCGCCGAGCAGGTCCAGGTAGCGACGACCGTCGGCGTCCCACACCCAGACCCCGTCACCACGCACCAGGACGCGCTGCGGTGGGCCGAACGTGTCCATCACCGCGTGGGTGTAGCGCTGCGTCCACTGTGCAGACGAACAGCGGGCGACCGAGCCGGTCACCGACGGCTCGGAGGTCGGCTGGCCCGGATCGTCGGCGACCAAGCCGGTCACGGCTGGCTCTCCCGCCCAGGGAAGGGCTCGTGCTCGCTGCGCTGCTGGGCGAACAGCTGCTGGGCGAAGATCTGCTCCTCGGAGACCACCGGCACCGACGAGGTGGACAGCGGCGTCTTCTGCTCGATGTCGGGGAACACCATGGTGCCGATCCCGTCGTCGGTGAAAACCTCGACCAGGACGGAGTGCGGGGCCCGTCCGTCGATGACATGCGCGCGGGACACCCCGCCGCGCACCGCCCGCAGGCAGGCCTCCATCTTGGGGCGCATCCCGGAGTCCAGGCTGGGCAGCAACCCGGCCAGCTGGGAGGCGCGCATCCGCCTGATCAGGGTGGAGCGGTCGGGCCAGTCGCCGTACAGGCCCTCGACGTCGGTCAGCACGACCAGCTTGCGGGCCCGCAGCGCCACGGCCAGGGCCGCAGCGGCGGAGTCGGCGTTGACGTTGAGCACCTGGGTCGGGTCGTCCAGGTCGGGTGCCACGGTGGACACCACGGGGATCCGCCCGGCCTCCAGCAGGTCGAGCACCGCGGCGGGGTTGACCTGCTCGACGTCGCCGACCAGCCCGACGTCCACCGGTTGGCCGTCGACCAGCACCTCGCGCCGCCGGGCGCCGAACAGCCCGCCGTCCTCCCCCGACAGGCCCACGGCGTGCGGGCCGTGCGCGTTGAGCAGCCCGACCAGGTCCCGGGAGACCTGCCCGGTGAGCACCATGCGGACCACGTCCATGGTCTCCGGGGTGGTCACCCGGAACCCGCCGCGGAACTCGCTGGGGATGTCCAGACGCTGGAGCATCGCGCCGATCTGCGGTCCGCCGCCGTGCACGACGACCGGCCGCAGCCCGACCTGGTGCAGGAACACCATGTCTTCGGCGAAGGCCCGTTTCAGGGTGTCGTCGACCATGGCGTTGCCGCCGTACTTGACGACCACCAGGGAGCCGTTGAACTGCTGCAACCAGGGCAGGGCCTGGATCAGCACCTCGGCCTTCTGGTCGGCGCGCAGGTCGGTGCGGGTGTCGAAGTGGAAGTCCGGGTCGATGCCGCTGTTGGCACTGCTGTTGTTGGCACTGCTGCTGTCGGTGCTGGGGTCGTGGTCGCTCATGTGGAGTAGGCGCTGTTCTCGTGGACGTAGTCGTGGGTCAGGTCGTTGGTCCACACGGTGGCAGACGCGTCCCCGGCGTGCAGGTCGATCTCCACCTGGACCTCGCGGGCGGCGGCCAGGTCTACCCGCTCGCGCGGGTCGCCGACGCCCCCGGCCCGGCACACCTGGACCCCGTTGATCGTGACGTCCAGGGCGTCCGCGTCGTACGGCGCGACCGACTCCGGTACGGTCCCGACGGCCGAGAGCACCCGACCCCAGTTCGGGTCGTTGCCGAACACCGCCGCCTTGAACAGGTTGGACCGGGTCACCGCCCGGGCCACCGCCACCGCCGCCGCCTCGTCGGACGCATTGACCACGGTGACCGCGACGTCGTGGCTGGCGCCCTCGGCATCGGCCACCAGGGCGCGGGCCAGCGCGGCGCACACCTCGTGCACCGCCGCGTCGAACGCGGCCTGGTCGGGGACGACCCCCGAGGCACCAGAAGCCAGCAGCAGCACCGTGTCGTTGGTGGACATGCAGCCGTCGGAGTCCACCCGGTCGAACGTCGTGCGGGTCGCCCGGCGCAGCGCCGCGTCGGCGCAGACCTGGTCGACAGCGGCGTCGGTCGTGACTACGACCAGCATGGTGGCCAGACCCGGAGCGAGCATCCCAGCGCCCTTGGCCATCCCGCCGACGCACCACCCGTCCCCGTCGACCACGGCCTGCTTGGCCACGGTATCGGTGGTCATGATCGCGGTGGCCGCGGCCTCGCCGTCGTCGTCCAGCACCGTGGCCGCCAGGTCGACCCCAGCCAGCAGGCGGTCCATCGGCAGCCGCTCGCCGATCAGACCGGTCGAGCAGACCAGCACGTCCTGCGGCGAGATCTCGAGCGCCACGGCGACGTGCTCGGCGGTGCGCTGCGTATCGGCCAGCCCCGGCGCTCCGGTGCAGGCGTTGGCGCCGCCGGAGTTCAGCACGACGGCGCGCGCGGCGCCGTCGGCCACGACCTGACGCGACCAGACCACGGGCGCGGCCACGACCCGGTTGGACGTGAACACGCCCGCCGCGACGTAGGTCGGCCCGTCGTTGACGACGAGCGCCAGGTCGGGCTTGCCGGAGGCTTTCAGACCGGCGGTGACCCCGGCGGCCCGGAACCCGGCCGGTGCGGTGACGCTCATGGGACTGTCCCTTCTTCGGTCGGATGCATGTGGTCCTTGTAGCGGGTCGGTCAGTGCCGTGGTTCTGGTGCCATCGTCGCAGGGAACGTCACGGCGCAACACCCTCTCGGACCAGTCCGGTGGTCTCCGGCAGCCCCAGGGCCAGGTTCATCGACTGCACCGCGGCCCCGGCGGTGCCCTTGACGAGGTTGTCGAGAGCGGTCACGGTGACCAGCCGCCCGGCCTTGGTGTCCACCGCCACCTGCACCAGGGCGGTGTTGGCGCCGACGACCATGGCGGTGGTGGGCCAGACGTCGTCGGGCAGCACCTCGACGAACGGTTCGTCGGCGTAGGCCGCCCGCCACGTCTCACGGGCCTGAGCGGTGCTGACCCCGGCCCCGACCGGTGCGGTGACGGTGGCGAGGATCCCCCGCGACAGGGGCACCAGGACGGGCGTGAAAGAGATCGCGACGTCGTCTGCCCCGGCGGCGCGCAGGTTCTGGACGATCTCAGGGATGTGCCGGTGGGTGCCGCCCACGGCATAGGGCTGGGCCGACCCCAGGGCCTCAGCGGCCTGCAGGTGGGGCCTGAGTGCCTTGCCGGCCCCGGAGTAGCCGACGGCGAGCACCGCGACCAGGTCGGACGTCTGGACCAGCCCCGCGGCCACCCCGGGCTGCAGCCCGAGCGTCACCGCGGTGACGTTGCAGCCAGGTACGGCGATCCGGTCCGTGGCCGCGAGCCGCGCCCGCTGGGTGTCCCCGGCGCTGCGGATCAGCTCGGGCATCCCGTAGGTCCAGGTCCCGGCGTGCTCGCTGCCGTAGTAGGCCCGCCAGTCGGCGGCGTCGACCAGCCGGTGGTCGGCACCCAGGTCGAGCACGACAGTGCCGGACCCCGTCCGCTCCAGCGCGGCGGCGACGGCCCCCGACGCCCCGTGCGGCAGGGCCAGGACGACGACGTCGTGCCCCGCCAAGGCCGCCACATCGGTAGCGACCAGCTCCCGACCGGCCAGGGACCGCAGGTGCGGGTGGTGCTCGCTCAGCCGGGTACCGGCGCTGGTGTTGGCCGTCAGCGCTCCGACGCTGACCTGCGGGTGCGCGGCGAGCAGCCGCAGCGTCTCTCCCCCGGCATAGCCCGAGGCTCCTGCCACTGCCACCGTGAACGTCATGCGTATGAACATACACCACTATGCAAACCAATACGGAGGTGGTGCGGGGCCTCGACCGCGCGACAAGCACCAGGTGACGTGGCAGGGTAACCGTGTGCGTGCCATCGTCGCCGCCGCTGCGGGCGGCCCTGAGGTCCTCGAGCTCCGTACCCTGCCCGATCCGGTACCCGACCCAGACCAGGTGCTGGTGAAGGTGGCGGCGGCGGGGGTCAACTTCATCGACACCTACCGGCGGTCCGGGCAGTACCCGATGACGTTCCCGCACGTCGTGGGCTCCGAGGGGGCCGGTGTTGTGGTGGCGGTGGGCGACCAGGTGACGTCGCTGGCGGTGGGCGACCGGGTGGCCTGGGCGCAGTCGGCCGGTTCCTATGCCGAGCTGCAGCCGGTCGCCGCCCGGCAGGCCGTGCGGGTGCCCGGCACCGTGGACGACCGCACCGCCGCGGCGACGATGCTGCAGGGTCTTACCGCGCACTACCTGGCGACGTCGACCGTGTCGCTCAGCCCCGGTGACGAGGTGCTGGTGCATGCCGCGGCCGGCGGGGTCGGTCTGCTGCTCACCCAGCTGGCGACGATCCGCGGCGCCCGGGTGATCGCGACGGTCGGCACGACCGCGAAGGAGACGCTGGCCCGTGAGGCCGGGGCCGCCGAGGTCGTCCGCTACACCGAGCTCGACGACCTGACCGAAGACCTGCCCGCCTTGGTCCACGCCCTGACTGACGGCCGCGGCGTGGACGCGGTGTACGACGGTGTCGGGGCTGCCACGTTCGACGCCTCCCTGGCGTCGTTGCGCCCCCGCGGCACCCTGGTCCTGTTCGGGGCCGCCTCCGGCCAGGTGCCCCCGGTGGACCCGCAGCGGCTCAACGCCGCGGGCTCGGTCTACCTCACCCGCCCCAACCTCACCGACTACGTCGCCACCCGCGACGAGCTGGTGACCCGCACCGACAACCTGTTCAGCCTCGTCGCGGGCGGCCCGCTGGAGGTCCGGGTCGGCGCGACCTACCCGCTGGCCGACGCCGCCGACGCCCACCGCGCCCTGGAGTCCCGCCAGACCACCGGCAAGGTGCTGGTCCTCCCCTGACGTCGAGCGCCGACCCCATCACCAGGTTGCGCTAGACGCGTCTGTTCGGGCGCTGCGGCGAAGACGGCCGGCGGAGGCGGTTTATCCTACTAACGTGTGCCGTGCAAGTGGGTATCACGAGACGAACTGTGGCCACCCCGACGCGATTCATACTACGAAAGAAGGACCAGAGTGGAAGTTGTCATCTGCCCCGACGCCGGCGGAGTCGGCGAGGTCAGCGCCGCCACCATCGCCCAGATCGTTACGAGGGTCGGCCCCCAGGTCGTCATCGGTGCCGCGACCGGATCGTCGCCCCTGGCGACCTACTCCGAGCTGGCCGACCGGGTCCGCGCGGGGACGCTCGACCTGTCCCAAGCCTCCGTCTTCGCCCTGGACGAGTACGTCGGGCTGCCGGTCGGCCACCCCGAGAGCTATCACGACTGCATCCGTCGTACCGTCACCGAACCGCTCGGTCTCGACCCGGCCCGGGTCCACGTGCCCGACGGCAACCCCGACGGCCTGGACACCGCTGGTCAGCGCTACGAGGACGCCATCAGGGCCGCCGGAGGGGTGGACGTCCAGATCGTCGGTATCGGCGTCAACGGGCACATCGGCTTCAACGAGCCGACCTCGTCGCTGAGCTCTCGTACCCGGGTGAAGACCCTGACCGAGCAGACCCGACGCGACAACGCCCGCTTCTTCGACAGCCTGGACGAGGTCCCGCGGCACTGCATCACCCAGGGCCTGGGCACCGTCATGGACGCCCGCCACGTGCTCCTCGTGGCGACAGGCGAGCACAAGGCGGACGCCGTCGCTGCCGTCGTCGAAGGCCCGGTCACAGCCATGCGGCCCGGGTCCGTGCTGCAGATGCACCCCCACGTCACCGTCGTCGTCGACGAGGCGGCCGCCAGCCGGCTCACCATGGCCGACTACTTCCGCGCCGCCTACGACAACCGGCCCGACTGGCAGCGCAACCCTGCCGCACCACCGTCGCTGCTCACCGTGTGACGGCTGCGTCCGGGTCGTCGAGGTCTGGGCCAGCCGCAGCGATAGCGACCAGGTCGGCCCAGCACTCGGCGATCATGGCCGGTGGGACCTCTCTCAGAGGCAGAGGTTCGTTGTCGCGGCAAAAACGCAGGCCGTCGAATGTGGCCTGAGGTGTCTCGTCGGGGAAGTCTTCGGGGAAGAAAGTACCGACGAACCTGATCTGCGCCGTGATCCGCGCCGTCGGGTAGTCCTTGTCGTAGCTGCGCACGACCGGTTCAGGATGGCGCACCCACATCTTGGTGACGGGATCTCGCACTTCCTGCACACCGTCGCGGCCCTTCTGGGTCCGCATCAGATCCCCACGCTGCCACCCTCGGACGACGGCCTGCTTGCGTAGCTCGGCGGCGGTGATCACGTACCCCTGTCGACCGGTCAGCACGGTGATGTCAGGGTCGTCGAGCACGACCGGCTCAGTGCCCAGCTGGTCGAAGAGGCCGGTCACCTGGTGGTCGTCCAGGTGGGCCCACCATGCGTCGCGCTGGTCTGGGGTCAGCCGGGTCGAGTGGGCCAGGCGAACCGTCGCCTGGTCGTCAAGGACGAACGGTTCGTCGTCGGGCCCGGCCAAGGTCCGGTCGGCCAGAAGCCGGAACGTCCCACCGGGTTCGGCGATCCACACCAGGCGCTGGGCCAACCGTGACATCACGGGATGACCGACGAACCGGGGCAGCCACTGTGCGGCGGTCCATGCGTGATCGCTGACCATGAGCTCACGCAGACGGGCCGTCTGGGCCGCCACCAGCTCGCGTACCACCTTCTTCGTCTGCGCCAGCTCAGCCTTGGCCGCAACGACTTGATCGGCATCGTCGGTCGTGCTGGCAGCGGGCAGGCCACCACGACGGACCTTGCCCGCGTCGTCGCGCACCGTCCATGTCAGGTCGTCGGTGAGCTGTGCCGTAAACGACCGTAGGCCATAGCTGAGCCTCAGCGCGCCCTCCGCATCCAGGCCAGCGTCAGACACCGCCCGGTCCGCGAACTCGGCCGACGAGATCCCCAGCCGGTCCGCCAGCCTCCAGAGCTGTTCCGTGGCGTGCTTGCGGAAATCTGGGTCGCCCAGCACTTTCGGGTGCGTCACCAACAGCTGCACGGCGGCATCGTCGTCCACCCAGGTCGACAGCTCGATGAGCGCCATGACCTGAGTGACCCTCCCCCACCTTGTCAGGTATTGGCTCACTTGTTCTGCGATCCCAGGGCCGCCGAAGGCCGCGACCAGGGCCAGCACGCCCCGTGACGACGACGCGGAGAACGGAGGGTTGCTCCGGTACGTCTTCAGGAGACCCTCAAAGATCTCCTGCTCTGTGGCAGACACCATCGGAAAACGGCTCTTCTGCTCGGCGGCGTCCTTGGCCGCCCGAGCCACGATCTTCTCGTCAGAGACGTCCTCCTCGATCCACGCCTTGAGCAGAGCCGCAGCAAAGGCGTGCGCAGACGACTGGTCAAGCAGCGCCGCCCAGGCCAGCATCTCCGTACCTGGCTCGACCCACCGCGCTTCGATCGACGTCTTGGCCCACCACTGCCAGACCACGTCCGGCACCGGTTCGCCATCGGCCCACCGTAACTGCGGCAAGCCCGCCTTGACCAGCCATGACGTCTTCGGCATCTTCCTCGGCATGCCTTGACGAGCAGCTGCCTCGACGGCGTTGCGGGCAACCGGCGGCTCGGCCCGATCGGTCGAGAGCGCGGCTCTGTCAGGATCCCACCGTTGTGGAAGTCGACGGATGACCACCGACCGGTCAGCCAGAGCTGTGCCCCACGCCCAGTCCCTGGTCGCGTCGTCCCCCTCACGCCACAGCAGCTGCAACGACTGTTTCCGCTCAGCGGGCTTGTCCCCTTCTGCCGCGATACGACGCCACACGTCGAGACATCCGGCACCGATCTCGTCCGAGAACTTTCGCTGGCTGCGTGCCAGAGCCCAGTGCACCTCCTGCTCGAGAGTCGCCGACCGACCGACAGCATCGGCGATCAGCAGGAGGAACGGGGCGAGGGTCTCGCTGCTGACGCAAAGCAGGTTGCCTATGGCCCTTGCCCGTTCCTCCGAGGTTGCCGTCGCCCACCACGCGAGCAGAGCGTTCGTGTGACGACGCACCGCCGCGTCGAAGCCGACTGTCGCTGCGGGCCTGAAGTATGAGCTGCCGATCACCACGACCGCTCCCGCAGGGTCGTGACCTTCAGCCACGAGAGCGGCCTCCAACGCCACCATGGCGACCCGTGGCTGGTTCCCGTCCGTCCCGTACCGGTTGAGGCCGAAGAGCAGAGCCTCGTACCAGTCCGGAACCGGGCGGGTCCCCATCTGCAGGTGCCCGCTCAAGAGCTTCCCGAGACGGACCAGCACCATCGGGTCGGCCTCAGCGGCCACCAGTGCAACAACCTGCCCGATCTCGGCCCACGCATCTAGAGGCCACCAGTCACCGTGGTCGATCGGAAGGTACTCACCGTCCTCGAGAACATATCGCGCAGCACGATCAGCCCTGTCCGGGTCAGCAGGGTACAAATGCCGCGCACAGCTGACGACTCGTTCGGCGACATCGCTGCAATCAGTCGGTTCTGTCATCGTCTGCCTTTTCGTCGTCCGGTGTCGTTGCAGGCCGTTGGGCTGGACGAATCACGATCGGTGCCTTTTCGTCGTCCGGTGTCGTTGCAGGCCGCTGGGCTGGATGAATCACGATCGGTGTCGAGACTCGACACGGCTGTGAGGTGATGTGCATTGCGTCGAGCAGCGGCTGGGGTGCTGCGGCGAGCAACGCGGAGGCCGCGGCCTGGGGGTCTTGGGTTTCGACCCAGAGCTCGACCGGAGCGGAGCAGGTCCGGCTGGCCCAGCGATAGCTTCCCAGGTGACCGACGCCTTGCAGCGCACTCTGGTAGTGGTCACCGTCGGGAAGGATGGACTGTTCGTCTGGTGTGAGGCCGACGAACACCAGGGTGACGCGGTGCTCACCCCCCGGTGGGTCGAGGTCGACGAGGGACGCGATGACGTCGAAAGCCTGGTCGGTGGCGGTCATCCACATCGTGGCCCAGTTCTCGTCGTCCCGGACCATGGTCTCGGCGTCGCCGAGCGGCGAGCACGGATAGTACGGTTGCCCTGGCACGGGCAGGGGCGACAGGCCGAGCAGCGCGGCCCGGTCGGACTCGTCCTCCAGCACCCCGCCCGCACACGGTCACCGAGCCGACCGAGCGGACCGCGCCGATCCTCGAACGGTGCGACGGGCGCTGCGGCACCGGCGAGGGTGTCGCTGAGCAGCATCCCGTGCAGCGCCGCGCTCAGCCGAACCAGCGGGTAGTCGAAGTGCTCAGCGTCGTCGCAGGAGCACACCGGGTCGGCATCTTTGTCTCCGCCCTCGACGACCAGGTTCCACACTCCCTGGTTCTCCGTCCACACCGCCAGGTGCCCATCCCGGCTCCACAACCTGCTGGGAGTCGCCGGGGTGTCCGCACTTTCTCGCAACCGGTTACCGACCAGCTCGAACCACTCTCGCAGCGCCACCGGCAAGGCCAGGCCGACGCGAGCCGACGCGGCGTCGATCTCTTCAGCGGTACTGCCGTCGGCCGCCGACAACGGATCGGCGTACCAGAGCTCGACCAGCTCTCCGAGCCACCTCCACCTGGGCGTCGACAACAACTCTTGCTGTCGGGACGAGACGTTGTTCATAAGTCGACCACCTGACTGTCGAACTGAGCCAACAAGAGCATACTCTCCCTATCCCTCAGCTGGGTCTGGTCCGGTGGCAGCGATAGCAGCCATATCAACCCACGACTCGGTGAGGAGGGCTGCTGGGACCTGGCCCAGTGGTTGGGCTGTACCGTTGTGGACAAAGCTGAGGTCGGTCAGGGTCACCCTGGTAGTTCGGTCGGCCCGCATTTCGGCACCGCTGAAGCTGATCACCACAGTGATGCCGAGCGTCGAGTACTCCTTGTGGTAGGAATGGATCCAGCCTTGGTCGTGGTCGTATTCGTAGCCACGACGGGTTGCCTGGGTGTCCAGCACACCGAAGACCACCGTATGGCCGCGCCACCCGTCGACAGCGGTGGCGGTCGGGTCGGCCACGACGACGGGGTCGTGGCCGAGCTGGTCGAACGGGGCGACGACCTCGTAGTCAGCCAGGTGGACCTGCCAGGCGGCACGTTCGGCCAGGGCCAGAGTGGTGGAGTGCGCCAGGCTGACAGGGGCGTCGGGACGCAGCGTGACGGGTGCGTCGTCCGACCCGGTCAGGGTTCCGTCGGACAGCGGCCGGAACGACTCGGCGGCCGTCTGCCAGACCAGGCCGGTGGCCAACCGCGACATGATCGGGTGGTGCCTGATCTGCTGTTCCCACTCGTGGGTGGTCCAGGTCCGTCCGGCGGCCATGTGGTCACGCAGCCGAGGTGTCTGGGTTTTCGCCACAGCGGCGACGGTGCTCTTGGCGTTCTTGAACGTGGTCTTGGCTGCGGCGACCGCCTCTTTGTCGTCGGTGGCACGAGCCGGCGGCAGGGACCGCAGCACCTGGCCGGTCTCGTCCCGGACCTGCCAGCCCAGGCTGTCGGTCAGCTGCACCTCGAACGAACGTGGACCATAGCTCAGCATGAGCCGCCCGGTAGCGTCCAGACCGGCATCGGGCACCACCCGGTCGACCAGGTCGGCGACGCTGACCCCCTGGCGCCGGGCCGCCGCCGCGAGCTGGTCGACGGCCCGTCCGCGCAGACGGCCCGGACGGCGTGACAACGACACCAGGAGGTGCAGCGCGGCCGGGTCGTCCACCAGGGCCAGCAGCTCGATCAGCGCCCGTGCCTGGGTGGTCCGCTTGGCCCACCGGTTCAGGTACCGGCTGACCGGGTCGGCCAGGCCAGGTCCGCCCATGGCCGCGACCAGGGCCAGCACACCCTTCGATGCCACGGCGGCAGTATCTGCTGGCTGCCGGGCAAGATGCGGCAGCAGCAGGTCGGCCAGCTCGGCGACGGACAGACCTTGGTGGGCACGTTCCCACCCGTCGACCCGCATCTGACGCAGCTGGTCGACCACCCACGACGGCTGGCCGCTGTGCATGGTGGCGGCTTTGCGGTCGGCCGCAGCCCGCGCCTGCTCAGCGGTCGGCGGACGCAGGTCTCGATCCAGCCAAGCCTTCAGCAACGTCGCCGCGAAACGCTGCCCCGACAGGCGCTCCACCAGGGCCGTGTGGCCCACCAGGGACATCCCGTCAGCTAGAACCGCACCCGGGACAACCTGCTTGGCTTTGACTGCCAGGTGCACCCACCACTGCCACACCACATCAGGGACCATGCCACCATCGGCCCAGCGCAGCGGCGGTAGCCCCGCCTCGGTCACCCAGGCCAGACCTTCCGACAGTCCGCGCGGCAGTGCCCGGCGGGCTGCCGCCTCGACCGCTTCGTGTCGGTGCGGCGTTTCCGAGTCAGGCACCGACTGAAGCGACCAGACCTGGGACAGCGCACGAACTGACGGCGCGGAGTCCGCAGCAGCGGTCACGATCACCCATTGTCTCGCGCGCTCGTCACCTTCTGGTGCTGTCGACCATGCCAACGTGAGCGCCCGACGACGCTGCGTCGCGGAACCTTCGACTACCAGCCGCTGGCACACCCCGACAAGCCCCGGTCCGATCCGGTCGATCATCGGGCGGCACTGACCCTCGTGGCACCGATCATAACGGTCCACGCTGCTGTCGGTAGCGGTGGGAGTTCCGTATCGAGCGGCCTGCTCGGCCTTCGTCGACGCCACAACCTCTTCAGCAACCAGCGTGAGGAATGGCTCCACCGTCTGGTCGCTGAGATGCCCCAGATGGCAGATCAGGTAGGCGCGGGCGTGTCGGTTTGCCGCGCCCCACCAAGCTGCCAGTGCTTCTGGGTGACGGCGGGCTGCTGCGTCGAGGGCACGCCTCTTCCGCAGGACCTCAGCTTTACGCTCCTGCATGAAAAAAACTTCTTCGGGAGAGTCGCCAGTGCCCCAGAAGACCGGGTACGGCCGCCACTGCGGAAACCCCACGCCCCAGCCGTAGTCGTCTTTCCAGTCAGCCAAGACCTCGGCCAGCCGGACCAGCTGCTCAGGTGATCGGTCTGCCAGGTCGAGCACCAGGGCGGCCATCCGGTCGACCACCTCGTCGCTCCACGGAACATTGGGCGGCGGCGGCGCACCAGGTTTTCTGGTGCTGTTGATGGTGTGCGGCGGTGCCTGACCTCCTTCGGTGACGTATCTCTCTGCTTCTGCCGCTGCGCTCATATCTTGGTACAGCAGGCTCAGGTCGACACCGTCGTCTGGTGTCGTCGGCTCGACGTCATCGTTCATGGCAGTTCTCGCATTCAGCTGGCGGGGTCGGAGAGGGCGCCGAGGAGGAGGTAGACCTGACGGACCAGGTAGAGGGTGCGTAGCAGGTGCTCGGCGGCGGGGATATCGGGGTCGGGGTCGGGGAAGAGGTCGAAACCTAGGGTGCGGACGGGGGTGAGGTGGGCGGTCAGGTTGGACAGCAGCGGGCCGGCGCCGCTGGAGCCGGCGCCGCGTTCACCGGTGCGGACCAGCCAGGTGTGCAGGTCGAGGAGGGCCGTCGGAATCTCGACGGGGGCGGAGAGCTCGGACTGGTCTTCGTCGTCCGGGGTGTCGTCTGGGTCGGGGGCCAGGTCGTCAGCCGAGTCGGGACCGGACGCGGGGCGGGCGAAGCCGAGCGGTTCGAGGGGGTCGGGCTGGTCGGGGCGGATCAGGGACAGGGGTTCGCCGACGACCTGGCCGCCCAGGCGGTGGACCCGGGCGACCACCAGGGTGCCGGGCGGGACTCCGGCGGCGGCGTGGCGTTCGAGGGCTTCGACCAGGCGGGCGGTGGTCTTGGTCCACTGGACGTGCAACGGCAGCACGACGTCGTCGGCGTCGACAACAGGCCAGACCAGGGTCTGGGAATATGGGTCGAACTCGGCCTCGCCGAAGGCCGCCGGGCGGATCACGGCCCAGTCGCGCAACGAGTCGGCCGCGTCCAGCAGGCTGACGGGGGGACGGTCGGTCAGGGACGCCAGGTCGTCGACCACGGACAGCGTCGCGACGATCTCGTCGAAGGTCAGGGCGGTGACCAGGGCCTGGGTGGAGGCCCGGCTGGACAGGCGACCCCCGGCGATCTGGGCGGCGCGCAGACGCACCCGGGCCCCGGCGGTCTGGCGGGGGGCGCGCAGGCCGGACCAGGGACCGGGGGCGGACCAGCGGCCGGAGGGGCTGAAACCGCGCACGGTGGCCGGTCGCGCATCGGTCCACGAGCAGAACCGCCGCTTGGCCGGCCACCAGAACAGAAGGGTCAGACCCCGGTACCCGACGCGGGACCTCCACACCTGCCCGCCCAGGCCCACCAGGTCCAGCTCGCGGATCTCGTCGTACTGGGCCCGGGCGACACCGACCAGACGTTCAGGTTCAGGCTGGGTGGCCCCCAGCGCGTCGACCAGGGCCAGCCCGACAGCGGCCTCCTCCAGCAGCGCCTCGGTGTCGGCACCGGCCTGACGGGCCAGGATCTCGGCCACCCGGTCGGCCATGCGCCGCAGCAACCGGGCCAGCCGGTGGTACTCGGCGCCCTGGGCGGACGTCGCCACCGACTCGTACCGTTCGGCGACGTCGGCCGACAGGTGCGCGGCACCCAGCGCGGCGGTGTCGACCAGCAGACCCCGGGCGGCGGCCCGCACCTTGTCCCGCAACGGGCCGGTCTCGCCGGGTGCCCGGCCGATGGCTGAGTGGGGTCGCGGGGCGGGGACGGGCACCGGGCCGCCCAGGGCCCGTCGCAACGCCAGCACGGCCAGCGCCCGCAGCCGGGCGGGCTGGGACACGGGCACGTCGGCGACCAGACCGGGCAGCCCTCCCCCGGCGTAGCGGAACACCACCCGGGGGCGTTCCAGCTCGATGACGACAACCCGCCCGAGGTTCACGCTGACCTCGTCGGGCTCGGTGTCGGCCAGCCGTTCGACGACCCACCGCCACCCGGCCTTGCCAGCGTGGGCAGCCAGAGCAGCATCATCGAGGGCCGTCAGCTCGGCGCTCAGGTCGCCGGAGTCGTCCTCGGACGTCTCGACCTGGGCTCCCAGCCACAGACCGGCCGCCACGACGTGCTGGCAGATGCTCGTGGCCGGGCAGGTGCAGACCGCGTGGCCAGGTCCGCGAGCGTCCATGGTGACCTCGCGCTCCCCCACGGTGACCCGCACCGTCTCGTCGTCCCAGGCCGCCGGGCCGACGCTGTCGAGGTCTTTGCGGGCCCGACGCAGCAGACCCCGGTTGGCCAGGGTGGCCCAGGTGTCGTCGTCATAGCGGGCCAGGAGAACCAGCAGCGCGGTCATGACTCCACTCCTTGCCAGCACCACGCATACTTAGGCGCAAGAAGGAGGTGCCCGATGGCCCGGGTGACGATACATCTCGACGAAGAGACCCACGCGCTCCTGGAACAGGCAGCCCGCGCTGATGGTGTGCCCCCAGACCGGTGGGTCGCCCAGCTGATCCGCCAGCGCACCGGCCGACCTGGAGGCGCTGCTGCGCGGCCGGGGTGGCCGGAAGGCTGGAAGTCGCTCATCGGCAGCGTCCCGGACTTCCCCCTGCGGTCCGACCCGCCCCAGGCAGGTAGCAGCGCGGTCATGAGGTGACCTCGACCAGCCAGGACGCCAGGTCGGCGGGGGTGAGGCAGGCGACGGGCATACCGGCGTCGACGCACTCGGCAGCGATGTGCTTGTCGTAGTGCGGGGGTGCGTCGTAGTCCAGCGCTGCCAGGCCGATCATGGTGACGCGGGACTCGGCCATCTGGCGCACCTGCGCCACCAGCTCGGTGGCCGACGCACCTTCGCAGAAGTCGGTGACCAGGACGAACGCCGTCCGGTGCGGGTTCTCCACCAGCGTCGAGCAGTACCGCACGGCCTGGGTGATATCGGTGCCGCCGCCCAGCTGGACGGTCATCAGCACCTCCAGCGGGTCGTCCACGTGGTCGGTCAGGTCGACCACCGAGGTGTCGAAGACCACCAGCCGCAGCCGGAACCAGGGCAGCCCGGCCAGGATGGCCGCGGTCACCGCCGAGTGGATGACCGACCCGACCATCGACCCGGACTGGTCGACGCAGACGATGACGTCCCACGGCAGCCGTGGGGAGTTCCGCTCGAAGAACAAAGCCTTCTCGATGACCAGCCGGTGTCGGTCGGTGTCCCGCGTGGTCTGGTCGACCGGTTCGGCGGACCTCAGCCGGGTGTGCTTGAGGTTGGCCCGGATGGTGCCGACCGGGTCGAAGTTTGCCGCCACCGCCACCGGTGAGTGCGCGAACCGGTTGAGCCGTCCGGTCAGTGTGGGGGCGATCTCCTGCCGGATCCGGCGCATCAGCTCGTCGACGACCTGGGCGACGATCCTCCGGGCGACGGCCAGCGCTGGCGGGCTCATCAGGCCCTTGAGGGTCAGGACGGTGCGCAGCAGGTCTTCGTTGGGTTCCAGCCGGGCCAGGGTCTCGGGGTCGGTCACCAGCTCGGTCAGGCCGAACCGGTCGATCGCGTGCTTCTCGATCACCTCGACGGTGCGCTGAGGGAACAGCTCGCGCACCTCGCCCAGCCATTCCACCAGGTACGGCGCCGACGCACCCAGACCGGCCCCAGACCCAGGCCCACCGTCGCCGTCGCCGCGCACACCGCGGTCCTGGTAGGCACGGCCGTACAGCTCGTCCAGCGCCGCACCCATCCGTTCGGCGCCGCAGCCCAAGCCCCCCAGGGAGCGTTCGGAGTACCGGCCGAGCACCAGCCGCCACCGGTCCAGGACGTCCGTCATGCCACCCACCCCCCGAGCCCGTCGCGCACCAGCAGGCAACGGACCGCCAACGACAGCTCCAGGTTGGCCTGCACCTGCCGGGCGGAGACATCCCGGCGCACCAACGGACCCAGGCTGGACACGCCGTGCCGGACGGCGACCTGCCCGGCGACCTGGTCGGTCTCGCGCGGGGTGAGCTCGGCGAAGGCCAGCCGCAAGGACGGCAGGAAACCCAGGAAGTCCTCCTCCGACCACCCGACCAGGAACCCGTCGAGCACCTCCAGCACCGCCGGGATCTGCCAGACGGCCTCCCGGGCGGTGGTCAGCAGCCCGACGACGAAGTCCACCGCGTGGGCCGCGCCTCCCGCCAGCATCCCGCGCAGCGCCGCCCCCAGCGCCGCGTCGTCCCACCGTCCGGCCGAGAACAGCAGACCGGAGGCGCCACCGCGTACCTGGGGCGAGTCGTGACCCTGCGCGGCAGCGACGACGACCGGCCAGAACAGCTCGGCGTCCAGCGCGGAGCCGGCCTGGGAGACCAACAGCTCACGCACCCGCACCAGAGCACCGACGACGTCGGGCGGCTCACCGGTCAGAGACTCGTGCCCGAGGTAGACCACGCGCCGGTAGGCCGCGGCCAGCAGATCGTCCAGCCCCTCGACCCGCATCGCCTCCAGCGGTTCGCGCGACTCCACCAGCAGGGCCAGGCGGACGGCGGCGGTCACCGCGTCGGTGAACACCGGTTCGCCGACCAGCGCGCCACGCACTCGGGGCACCACCGCCACCGCGTGCTCGTGCAGCCCCAGCACCAACGCCCGGGCCAGCCCGGCCGTGGCCTGGTCGGCCCCGGGACCGGCCTGGGTCAGCGCTTCGTCGAACTTCGCGGCCACCGCCTCAGGCACGGTCGAGCCGTACAGGGCGGCCTCGACCAGGGCCCCCTCGACCGCCGGGTTCCAGGAGTACTCCCAGCGTTCTTGCAGGCGGCCCAGCTTCGTCCCGGCGACGAAGTCCGGACCGCCGGTCCGCACCCCCAGCGGAGCACCGAGCAGCACCAACCCGTGCAGCAGCCGGCTGGTCTGGCGGTGCTTGGCCTTGCGGTACAGGTCCAGGCTGATCCGAGAGCGCTTGGCCGTGTCCACGTCCAGCCCGGCGGCCCGGGCCCGGTCCAGTGCGTCGTCGACCAGCGGCGGACGCCCCGCGCCCGGCGGCACCACTCCCATGGCCGTGCCGGTGAGCACCTTGCGCACCACGTCCAACGTCCTGGTGCCGTCGACGTCCATATCGCCGCGCACCATGGTCGCGGTCACCGCGTCGAGCAGGTCGGACCGCAGAGGGGTGCTGTGCCCGCGCAGCGCGGCCAGCCGCAGGGCGTGCTCCAGGGCGGCGGTGGTCTGGGGTACCGGCGCCTCGTGCTCGGCCTGGCGCAGAGCGACGACGATATCCATCAGGGTGTCCACCACGACGCTGACCCGGCTGGGCTCGGCCGCCCCGCCGTTGGGGCCGCGAGCCTCCGGCGCCTGCCTGTCGCGGTCCCACAGCCGCTGGTACCAGCCTGGCGAGGTCATGCCCGCGCCGTACCCGTGGAGCCGGTCCATCCGGTCGAAGGTGTACCGGATCAGCGCCTCACCGGTGCGCACGTCGCGCGCTTCCAGCGACGGGCGCGGCGGCGGGTCCGTCAGCAGGTCGGGCAGCGCCAGGGCGTGGAACGCGCCGACCACCACCAGGACCGGGCCGTCGCCCGGGGCCCGGGCGGCCAGAGCGGCGCGGACGTGGTGGGCCATCTCGGCCTCGCGGGCCGTGGTGCCGTCGGTGTCGATGGTGTCCCGGCTGTCTTCGCGGGCCGGGGCGGCGTAGGCGCAGACCCGGGCGGCGTGCTCGCGGGCCTCGAGCGGCCCCGCGGTCTCGAACAGCAGCTCCCACAGGTCTTCGGCGTCGCGGCAGCCCAGCCTGGCGGCCAGCGCGGCCAGGCCCTGGGAGTGGGCGTAGTGACCTTCGTCGAGCAGACTGCCGCGACCGTCGTGCCCGGGAAGGTTGGGCCCAGCCAGGTCGTGCTCCACCAGGTCCAGGTCGCAGAACCGTGCGGGGACGCCGTGCTCGGCGGCCAGACGCAGGGCCACCAGCTCGGGCGAGTAGTCAGCGAACGGGTAGTACGCCGCCTGCCGCCGGGGGCCGTTGCGCTCCTCGTCGTCGACTTTCAGCGGGTCCACATAGGCGTAGACGGCCAGCGGCATCCGCGCCTGCGGGTGGGTGAGCAGGGGCACCAGCGGGTCGAAGGAGCGTGGTCCTTCGACGAGCACCACGCTGGGGGTCCGTTCGGCGAAGACCCGCATCACCACCCGGGCGCAGGCCGGCGAGTGGTGCCGCACCCCGACCACGACCAGATCGTCGGTGACCAGCCGTCCGGCCAGGGACCGCATCCCCGCCACCGTCAGCGTCGTCATCTGCCCCACCCTCGACCGACCCCCGGTGGATTCGAGAGTTCTGCCACCGATTCGAGAGTTTTACTCTCGAATCGACGACAAAAGTATCGAACGGCCGCGCCGGCCCGGCGTGCGTTCTGTTCTGGGAGCGTCATCAGCGGTTGAGCTCGCTGCGGGCGTCGTAGAAGGCGCGCCACTGCTGGGCGGACCGGGCGCGGTCCTTGATGACGACGTCGACGTAGTGGCGCAGCTTGGTGCCGTCGGACGGTTCGTCCTTGAGCACCGTGCCGATCAGCTGCCGGGCCACGTGACGACCGGTGACCTGCTGGTCGCCGAGGTAGTGGGCGTCGAGCGTGGCCGCGTACCCCACGGCGACGGCCTCGGCGGCCGACATCACCGCGGTCGGCTTCTCCACCACGGTGCCCTCGGCCGTGGTCCCGGTGCGCAGGTCGGAGAAGGCCGTCACCAGCAGGTCCACCACGTCGGTGTCCATCCGGGTGGCGACCTGTGCGTCGCGCAGCAGGGCGTCGGTCTGCTCCCGCACCAGACGCACCTCCAGACGACGGTCAGCGATGGGCCGGACCGTCTCGAAGTTGAACCGACGCTTGAGCGCCGAGCTCATCTCGTGCACACCCCGGTCCCGCAGGTTGGCGGTCGCGACCAGGTTGAACCCGGGCGCGGCGAACACGTGCGCGGCGTCACCGTCGAGCTCGGGCACGTGCAGCACCTTGTCGGACAGCACCCCGATGAGGACGTCGGCGATCTCCGGGGTGACCCGGGTGACCTCTTCGAAGCGGCACAGCGCCCCGTCGGCCAGCGCCCGGAACAACGGCCCGGGTACCAGCGCCTCGCGCGACGGACCCCGGTCCAGCAGCAGGGCGTAGTTCCACGAGTAGGTGATCTGGTCGGTCGTCGTCCCCGACGAGCCTTGGATCGTGGTCGTGGAGTCCCCGCTGATCGCCGCCGCGAACAGCTCCGACAGCATGGACTTGGCCGTACCCGGCTCCCCCACCAGCAACAACCCCCGGTTCGACATCAAGGTGACCACGCACCGCTCGACCAGAGCATCGTCGCCGTAGTACTTGCGGGACACACCCAGCTCGTCGTCCCCGACGACGAACGCCCGCACCGCCCGCGGCGACAACCGCCACCCGGTCGGCCGCGGCCGGTCGTCGGCGGCGGCCAGCCGAGCCAGCTCGTCGGCGTAGGTCTGCTCCGCGGGTGCCCGCAGCACCGATGTGTTCATATCGCCCTTCTCCTCAGACGCTCGTGTACCAGTAGACAGCTTTGGACTCCCACTCGGGGTCGAAATGACCGGCCTCGGCGATGTAGACGTAGTCGTCGTACGCGTTGGCAAGAACGATCGGTGGGATGTCGCAGATTCTCGTCCTCGTCCCCGAGAAGGCAAGGTGTTCTACTGCGGCAGGGATCTCTCGTTCGTCGTGGTCACCGTAGATGAAGGACCCGGTGAACGTGACTATAGCCGTGACGCCGGCCCCTGGGATATCTTTGCTGTATGCAGTGAACTGGCCGCGGTCGGGGCAGTAGCGGCTGTAGCCACGCTCGGTGGCTCGTCGGCGTATCGCCGCGGTGCTCGACAACCACCCCCGATGGTCGTCGATCACTTTCGCGCGGGGCTCGAGAACGGGGGGCGTCAGGGCCATGAACTGGGCGAACAAGGGCATGACCTCGTAGTCGGCAAGATGCTCCTGCCAACGGGCGATCTCTTCGGGGGTGGTCGTCGCCGAGTGAGCGAGGCTGATACGAGCGTCAGCCGGGATGACGAAGGTCTCGTCGGTGGCGTCCAGAAGATCGCCTTCCGGTGTGGGCCGGAACAGGCAGTACTCGTCTCCGGTCGGTCCCTGAGCTTTCCAGACCAGCGTGGCTACAAGGTGGCGCATCAGAGGGTGCTCAGCGAGCAGGCACCAGGTGGCGGTGTCCCACAGACGATTGAGGTTCATGGCTTCGATCAGCCGGGCCTTCTGCTTGTTCACCACGTGGGTGAGGTCTTTCTTCGATGCGGCCAGCTGGGCCTTGGCCGCGGCAGCAAGGTCTGGGTCGTCGTCTGGTCCTGGCGTCGGCAGCGTCTTGACGGGGCGGCCGTCTGCGCTAGAGACAGCGAGGGCAAAGGCACCTGTTCTGGTACGCGTGACCTTGGCGACGAACTGACGCGACCCGTAGTCCAGGGCGAGGGTGCCGTCGGCTTCCAGTCCCGCTGCTGGGATGGTCCGGTCAGCCAGCTGGTCTCGGCTCCAGCCCTGCCGCTCGGCGGTCTGGTCGGCGAGAACACCAGCCCGCCACCGCACCGACTCCCGTCTGGAGTCGCGTGCCGCGGTCAGGACCAGACGCGTCGCTTCCGGGTCTGCGCTGGACGCCGCCACCGTGAGCAGCGCTTCTAGCTGGGGGTTCCTCCGTGCGTACCGGGCTCCGGGCTCCGGGTAGTACCTCCACGCGTGGTCGCGGTAGAACCTCTCGAACACCGCAGCGATGTGCACCCCCGGGACGTGCCTGGCCAACCCGAGCACACCTCGCGCCGGGAGCGCGTCTCCCACATAGTCGCCCCCTTCGTCGCGCCTGGTGTCGTGAGCGACCCACGTGTCCACGACGAACGTCCCCAGCGCCGCCCGACTGGCAGCGTTCAGCAACGACAGGTAAAGACCGATCTCGTCGGTCCCTGCCGGGTCTTTGAGCTTGGCGGCACGGACGACCCACCACTGGAGAATCTGCGGGTCGACCACAGTGCCGTCAGCCCAGCCACAGGCCGGCAGGCTGTCGAAAGGGAACCAGTCGATGCTCGCCGGACGTTTCGCCTTCAGTCCCTTGGCCGCCTCGGTGGCGAGCACCTGCGGGGTGAGGTGGGTGGCTATGTCGTCGCCGAGCGCATGCAGGGCCAAGAGCATCTCGGTCTTCGGCTCGTCGCGCTTCTCCTTTACCCAGGCCGCTCGGAGCAGAGCGACACCGGCCGGGTCGCCGATCTGCCCGATCCACTTCGCAGCAGCAGCACGAACCTCGCCCTTGCCGCTGGTGAGGCTGTTGGCCGCGATGTCCAGCACGTTCGGCTGCCGCCCCAGCAGCTCTTGTGCCTCGCGACGGCTGCCGGAGACCTCACCTGATGCGATCTGGGAGAGCGCGTGCACGTATCTCTTGGGAAGCACCGGGAACATCGCCAGGATCTTCATAGGGAGCAGGTCGGTCCCTGGGTGCTCGGCAAAGAACGGCCAGACGAGCTCGGAGGGGTACTGGCTGTTCATGCCCTCCTTCCTGACAACCGCGACCGGATCGTCGACCCCAGCGATCTCTGCCGCCTCGGCCAGGTTACGAAGGTCATAGTCTTCGCCTGCAAGAGCACGTACCTGGCTCAGCCATCTGCTCCTCGAGTCCATGAGGGATGCCAGGCGGACAGCGCTCACCAGGGGAAGGTTCAGCTCGCTGGTCCTGAGCATGCCTTCGCCCAGCATGTACCGGAGAAGGTCCACTCCCCGGTCGAGCTCCTTGCCGTGCTCGCCGTTGAGCCAGTCACGTACGGCGACGAGGTCTTGCGTGCTGATCGCGGAGAAGACGTCGAGCCCGACTCGCGCCCGGTCGATCCCGGTCTGCGCCACCTGTCTCTCGAGCCTTGCGGTCCACTGGTCGAGCGTCGCCCGGAGACCTGTGACGAAATCGTCGCCCAGCGGTGTGGAGTCCAGCGGCGGAGCCGGTGGGACCACCAGCTCTGTCTCCGGGCTCTCGGAGTCGCCCACCGAGGAGCTCAGAGCACCAGCCATCAGCTCGTCGCGTTTCCCACCACGTCCCTGCGCCAGTGCGTCGACCAGCAACGCCCGGCCGGGCTCACCGAGGCCTGTGGCACAGGTGATGACCGTTCCGATGGTGCCAGCCTTCGCAGCCGTCAACGCCGTGGCGAGAATCTGCGAGCGGAGCGGCTCCGGCAGCTCGGCGATCGTCCGGCAGGCGACCTCTCGGACCGTTTTCGCGCTGCACACCGCGGAATCGGCCAGCAGCGGAGCCAGAGCCGCGACACCGTCGACATTGAGCCTCAGCCACTCGATAGCGGTGACTCGGCACGACGCGTCGAGCTGTGCCATGGCCGCCGGAACGCAGTCGACGTTGGCGTTGACGTACGTGACCCAGTCACCAGCATCCTTGGTCGTCTTGCTCCACGAGCTCATCCACTTCAGGATCGCAAAGAACGATGCCACAGCATGCGTGGCCACCGTCGTGCTGTCGTCGATACCACCAGCTTTCAGGACCGGCCCGAAGAACGACGGGTTCCACCCATCAGAACGACTGTGGCCACCCGAGGTCCGAAAATCTTGGAGCACCATGAACCACAGCGGCACGTCACGCGGCCACCCGGGTTCAGGCAGTTCGTAGTCTGCCGCCGCCGCGAACACCTGCCCGAACCGCACCCACTGCGTCGCCCTCAACCAGTCGGGGTTCGCCCGTAGAGGGTTCCCTCTGGCCCGGTACTTGAGGCGTCGGTTCGCCCCGACCGCAGCCAGCGCCTCGTCACGGCCCTTCGCGTGGAGCACAAACTCTGCGACGAGTTCTTTGTGGTCATCGTCGAACATGGCAGTGATGGCTGCTACCGCTTCGGGCTTGGTCATTATCTTGCTCCTCCGGAGGGGACGGGGGGTGTTCCGAACCCGGCGATGGCGACCATGTCGGCCCAGGACTCGGCCAGGAGCGCCGAGGGCACGTCGCCGAGCCGTAATGGTTCGTCCTGGCCGACAGCCCTGAAGCTCAAGTCGGTCAGCGGGACCGGGCGGGGACCTTTGTGCAGTGTCGCGAAGTGTGTCCACTCGTGCGAGAGAACCGCCACGATCTGGGCCGCTGGATACTCCTTCGTATAGCTGCCCGATCTGTCTCGCCTGTAGCCGTGTCTGGCTGCTTGTCTGGTCAGCACGGGTTGTTCCACACGGTATCCACGCATCAGGGTCAACGCGGTGCTGTCTGGGTCGTCGAGCGTCACAGGATCGGTGCCCAGCTGGTCGAACAGGACAGTCACTTCATAATCATTCAGGTGTTCCTGCCACGCTTTTCGTTGGACCGACGTCATTGCGGTGGAGTGAGCCAGACGCACAGCTGCGTCGGGATCGATGGTGAAAGGACGGTCGTGGACATCGGTGAACGTCCCGTCCGGCAGAGGGCGGAACGTCCCGCCCGGGTCAGCGGTCCACACCAGACGACGGGCGAACCTAGACATGATCGGATGGGATCCGATGAACTCGTCCCACTCGGCGACGGTCCATGTCCGGCCGGATGCCATGTGGGTGCGCAACCGTGGGACCTGGATGTCCGCGACCTGTTTCACGGCGACTTTCACCCGTGCGAACAGGGCCTTCGCGGCAGCGACCTGCCCCGGGTCGTCGTTGCTGCGAGCCGATGGCAGCCCCCGCAGTGTCTTGTTGTTCTCGTCAGTGACGGCCCATCCCATCTCGTCGGTGAGAGTGAGCACGAACGACCGTGGGCCATAGCCCAACCGCACCTGGCCGTGGGCGTCCAGCCCAGCATCGGGAACCACCCGGTCTTCCAGTGCCCAACCACCGGCAAGACCTTGACGTTTCGCCAGCACGTCCGCCACCTGGCGCGCGTGTGTGACGAGCTTGGTGGGACGCAGCACGCGCTCCAGCGAGACCAGAAGCCCTGGCGCCTCAGGGTCGTCGACCCATGCCAGCAGCTCGATGAGCGCTTTGGCCTGTGCTGTTCTCTCGGGCCACGCGCTGAGGTACTTCTCGACCCGCCCGGCCACCCCAGAGCCTCCAAGGGCGGCGACGACCGCCAGAATGCCCTTGGTGGTCGTCGCCGAGCGCCGAGACTCACCGGAATAGCGCCGCAGCAGCGCCGCTGCGAACACCTGCCTCGACTCTCGGTCGAGCAGAGCAGCACCTGTCCGCAGCGTGACGCCTGGTTCGACCAGCCGGGCCTTGACTGCCAGGTGAACCCACCAGTGCCACACCACGTCGGGTACCACCGCGCCATCAGCCCAGCACAGCTCAGGCAGCTTTGCCCCTGCCACCCAAGACAGGCTCTTCGACAACCCTTTCGGCAGGGCCGACCGGGCTGCGGCCTCGATCTCGTCACGGCCCTGCGGGGTGCTCACGGTCTGCGGTGCCCACTTCTCCGGCAGGTCCCGTACCGAGGAAGTCGCGTCAGCGAGGGCAGTGCGCACAGCCCACTGCTGGGTTTCTTCGTCACCTGTCTGGAAGAGCAGCGTCAACGCCCGTTTACGTCGGACGACCGATCCGTCCGTAGCATGACGTCGCCACACGTCCCAAGCCGCGGACCCCAGGTGGTCAATCATCGTCTCGGTCGAAGACCACGGACACCACTCCGCATGGTCCTCGTAGCGTTCGCACGACCTTCGAGCGGCATGCTCGGTCTGCGCCGAAACAACGACCGCCTCGGCGATGAGCGGGACGAACGGAGCCAACGCCTGGTCGTCAACCCAGTGCAGCCCCAGCATGGCACTCTCGATCTCGTCCAGATCTGTGGGCCATCGAGAGAGCAAGACGTCGGTGTGGCGACAGACTGCCTCCGTGAAGTCAGGAGCGGCAGCGAAATCACGATCTCCAGAGAACCCTCTGAGCACCGCAAACAGTGGATCCTGCCTGTCGGACGTCAGAGCAGCTTCCCAGGCTGCGATCGTCGGCAACCTACTCTTATCCGGGTGGCCATACCAGAAAATTGAGACAGCAATCGCCTTGAACCAGGTCGAACCTTCATCGGCGTAGTTGGAGCTGGCGGCCAGCCGTCCGACACGGACGAACATCTCTGGCTGTTCCACGGACTGGAGCGCCGCCTCCAGGAAAGTTCGTTTCAGCTCTATCCACCAGTCCAGAAACGTGTCGCCGTTTCGGTCAGGCTCATAACGTCGGTAGTTTACGGCGGGTGGGTCCCCTCCGTCAGTGAGGAACGTCCGTGCCCGCGCGGCGACATCGGGCCCCTCGGGGTAGAGCAGGGCAGGTAGCCGACCGACAGCATCATGCCTAGTCGGTCTCATCGTGGCGCTCCAGCCGACCACCGCGACCTCGACATATCAGCACCAGAGCCACCGCGTGTCGCCCACTGCCCATCGGATGCATCAGGGCGCATTCACGTACCTCCCAGCAGATGCTCTTGCGGGGCGGTCAGCCAGCCGAACCCGTCGGTCCACCCGTGACGCTGCTGCGACACGTCATAGAGCCGCTGGAGCTCGTCGCCGTAGGCAGACAGGTCGTCCAGGTCGCGGTCGCCGTGGACCACGAACCCGGCGATCGCAGCCAGCGCAGCCCCGGGCACCTCGTCGGACTTCTTCCGGTCCCGGTGGATCGCCTCCGCGATCTTGACAAAGGCCGGGTGCTCTGCCGTCTCGGCAGCAGCATCCTTGGGCATCTGCACTCCTGTTCGTGACGGTCCGCGCCTGCCCCAGCGATGATAGCGAACCGCACCGGCGCCCGAGGGCCATTCGACGCACCGATCTCGTTACACATGTTTCAGGCTGAAACAATAGCGGCGCAGCCGCACCTACCGCCTGGTGCCCGATGATCTGACATGCCGCACGGATCGCATGCTCCGGCTGTGCGCGCCGCATCATCGGGCCCCTGCCAGTACGTCGGTGCGTTCTGCCTGCGACAGAAGACC
This sequence comes from Micrococcales bacterium, assembly GCA_009777345.1. Lineage (GTDB taxonomy): Bacteria > Actinomycetota > Actinomycetes > Actinomycetales > Cellulomonadaceae > Cellulomonas. Next base: position 30,897 of record WRMB01000011.1, read on the forward strand.
GCCCATCGGGGACACCTCACGCATCTGGATCATGTCGCGCCCAAGACCGGTCAGCACCCGGTGCAGGCCATTCACGTCACCCCGGTCTACCAGCGACGCCCAGCGCTCCACGTTGCTGGCGTGCGGCTCACCGGTGGCTCCGGTCCGCTGCCGCTGGAGGTTACGGTCGATCGTCGGTCGCCACTGGTCCAGGCTGGCCCGTGTCAGCAGGCCCTGGGCCACAGCACCGCGCAGGTGGGACGGTGGGCAGGGCCCGTACCGACGGGGCGGTAAGCGCGCCGTTGTCACCGCCCACTGCTTGGTCTCCTCGTCACCGTCACGCCACAGCGCGGTCAGGACCCGCTTGCGTCCGACTGCCGACCCGTCGTCCAGCACCAGACCCAGACGTTCGACCAACGAGCCGCCGCACCCCGCGCGGCTCGACCTCGGCGTACGCCACGACCGACTCGGCGACCATGTCGGCCACCAGAGCCAGGGTGTCGTGTGACCTGGCCATCCGCGGGGCCCAGTACAGGCAGCCGACCGCCGCGACCAGCTTCGTCCACAGCACCAACGCACGCGAACCATTTCCGGCCTCGATCTCAGCCCAGCACCTCGAGGTCCCAGGTCAGAAGATCGAAGGTGTTCTCGAACTGGTCGCGTCGAGACCAGCAGCATGCGCAGTCAGCCGTCTGTTCGAGAAACTCCGCCGAGGCCGTGGCGGCCACATCAAGGCAACGTTCAGCAAAATGGGCCTTCACATCGGGGCGACGAAACCATTGCTCGACCACGGCTGCCCCTTCAGGGTTGCCGTAGAACGCATCAGTCAACCTCCGGTCCGCCAGAATCGGGCGCTCCATGATCGGGTGCTCCACGAAGTGGAGAAGCGACGGGAGGCTCCCCGCGCGCAGCCACAGCTCCAGCAGAGGAGCAAGATCGAAATGTCGCCTCATGAACATGACGAGAACAGAGTCGACACCGGGCGGATCTGGGTCCGAGTAACGCCCCTTGTCAAGGTTCGACACCGACGGTGCATATCCGTACTCCGCCAGGCATACCTCGAAGAACGCTACGGACCAGCGCGACAGGATATCCCGGTCGCTCTTGTCCCAGGCTGGATCGCGCAGGTCGACCCCGCCCAGAGCGACCTCGTAGTCGAATCCGCAAGGACGGTACCCACTGATCATCTCGAGATGCCGGGGAAGAAAGTGCTTGATCTCATCGTGAAGAGTCCGTCGGTGGGCGAAGCCGTACCAGTCCGACGAGTGCGCCGAATCGTAGTACTCCGCGAGAAAGCTCGGCCCGATCTCGCGCACCGGAGTAGCCCGCAACCGTCTCAGAACCGATTCGCTCACACAGCAGTGCAGGCACACGTCCAGCTCGTAGGGCAGTGGACAGTCCCATCTCTCGTATGCCTCCGCCACGATCGCGTCGAGTACTTCGCGACCCGCGACGGCTACATAAGGCTCGCGCTCCGTCATGGCGCCTCCGCGGATGATCCCTGGTGACCGGCGGCCGCGATATCGCAGACGTCTGCCCACGTCTCGGTCAGAATAGCGGGGCTGATGCCACTGAGGGGCCAGGATGCTTTTCTTGTCCCGCGTCGGAACCACAGGCCAGCGAGGGTAACCACGTCTCCGACACGGGTGTAGCTGAGGTCTGCGGTGATCTGGGCGGCTGGGTAGAACTTCACGAAGTCAGAATCGGTTTCCTCGCGGAAACCGTGGCACTTCGCCAGCCTGCGAAAGACAGTGCGGTCCAGGGTGACACCGTTGAGCCTGGTCAGATCGTCCGCGGTCAGGACCAGCGGGTCGGTGCCCAGCTGGTCGAAGGGGGCGACGACCTCGTAGTCGGCCAGGTGAACCTGCCAGGCGCGGCGCTCGTCAGGGGTCAGCCTGGTCGAGTGGGCCAGACGCACTGTGCCGTCAGGGTGAAGGGTCACGGGGTGGTCGTGGACATCGGTGAGAGTCCCGTCAGCCAGCAGCCGGAACGGGCAGTTGGACTCGGCCACCCAGACCAGGCGGTGACCGAGCCGCGACATGACCGGATGGTCGGCGATCTGCTCGCGCCACTGCTGGACCGTCCACCGACGCCCCGCCGCCATGTGGTTGCGCAACCGTGGCGCCTGGATCTCCACGATGTCCTTCACCGCCGCCTTGGCCTGCGCGAACGCCATCTTCGCGGTGGCGACAGCAGCAGGGTCGTCGGTCGACCGCACGGGAGGCAGACCCCGCTGGACCCGTCCTGCCTGGTCGTGGACGGTCCAGGTCAGGTCATCGTTCAGGGTCGCCACGAACGACCGCGGACCATAGCTGAGCCGCAACCGTCCGGCGGTGTCCAGACCGGCGTCGGGCACCGACTGGTCGAACATCTCCCACACAGGTACGCCTCGCCGGGCCGCCAGCGCGTCACTCACCTCACGGGCGTGCGCGACCAGCCTCCAGCGCCGCAACCTGTCCCCCAGCGTGCTGAGCAGCTGGACCGACACGGCGTCACCGACCCACGCCAACAGCTCGATGAGGGCCTTGGCCTGGCTCTCCCGGCGGGCCCAGGTGTCCAGGTACTCGGCGACCGGCCCGGCGACGTCCCTGGCTCCGAACGCCGCGACCAGGGCCAGCATCCCCTTGGAATACCCGGCGGACCCGCCTGGCCGTTCCAGGTGACGCCGCAGGATGGTGGCGCGGATCTCGTCAGGGGTCTTGCCGGTGAACCGGCCTGAGTGCCCGGGGCTGGTCGCGTACTGGCACACCTTGTCGGCGTGGGCTGATGCCGCGGCCATCGCCTCGTCGACCGGTCGCGGCTCGGTGTCGTCGGCGATCCAGGCACGCAGGAGGGCGTCGGCGAACACCTGGGCCGACGCCGGGTCGAGCAGGCTGGCCGCGGTGCGCAAGGCAGCTGCTGGCTCGATGCGCTTGGACTGCACCGCCAGGTGCACCCACCAGTGCCACACCACGTCGGGCACCCGACCCAGGTCGGCCCAGCGCAGCGGGGGCAGGCCCTCGACCACCCGCGCCACTCCCCTCGGCAGGCCGTTCGGGATGCCAGCACGTGCGGTCGTCTCGATCCCATCACGTCCTGGCGGGGTGACGACCAGGGCTGGTGACCACTGCACGGGCAGGGCCCGCACCGACGGGGCGGCGTCAGCCAGCGCTATGGTCACCGCCCACTGCTTGGTCTCCGCGTCACCGTCGCGCCACAGCGCGGTCAGGGCCCGCTTGCGTCGGGCTGCCGACCCGTCGACCGCGAGGCGTCGTCGCGTGTCGTCCAGCACCGGACCCAGACGTTCTACCAGCGTGTCAGGGCCGATGTAACCGTTACCGCGCTCGAACCCTCCCGCTTCACGTTCGACCTTGGCGTACGCCACGACCGACTCGGCGACCATACCTGCCACCAGAGCCAGGGTGGCGTCGCCGACCCAGTGCAGGCGGTCGACCGCCCCGAGCAGCTCGTCCACACTCGCTGCCTGCCACCACCCGACCAGTGCGTCCCAGTGCTGGCACACCGCCTGGTCGAAACCAGGCGCGGCAAACAGGTCCTGGCCGCAACCGAAAAACGCTCCCCGCACGAGCGCCCCGACCTCGTCGACCCCACCAGCCGTCAGGACTGCCTCCAGCACGACGACCGACGGCAGGCTGTCGCCGAAGCACCACAGCACCGCGTTGAACCAGGACGGGAGCACATCGTCGTCGTCGTACCAAAGGGTCGGGCCGACGAGCTGCCCTACCCGGACAAGAACTTCCGGCTGGTCGGCTGTCCGATGCAGGCACTCGGAGACACCCGCCCGGTCGTCCGGCCAGTCGTCAGGCCCTGACGGCGGCGCGGCACCACCAGCCAGGAACGCTCGGGCCTGCTCCGCCGAGCCGGGGTCGTCTGGGTACAAGAACCCGGCGAGCCTGGCGACAGCCGACTCGTGGACGGCGCTGGCCGCGCTCACGTCGCTCGGCGTGGGCACCATGGTGAGATCCCTCCTGTCCCGGCGATGGTAGCCAGCCAGCACCAACGCACACGAACCATTTGACGCACCGACAGCGCCGTCACTCTCCTGCCTCCGGAGCAGAGACGATGGCGCTTAGGTGGACCGCACGGGAAGCGGATCGCGCCGGACGCGTCCTGCCTGGTCGTGGACGACGGCACCCTGTAGCCGACGATTCAGGACAGTTGGAGCTTCTCGGTGTAGAACGAGTGGATCCTAGCCAGGGAAAAACGGCGGCCCCGCCACCAGTTTGATACTTTGGTCGCCGATTCGAGAGTTTTACTCTCGAATCGGCGACCAAAGTATCGAACTGGGACCGAAGATCCGGAACCGGCTACTCCAGGAGAGTTCGGATCGTTCTCTTCACATCTTCGTCCACGTCGTCTCGCTCCCCTGCTTTTCGCAGAAGATCGATGTACTCCTGCCTGCCGGGACACGCGGGGTCATTGATGATCCGGCGAAGCATCCACACCGTGTGGGACGTCGGGCGCCGCTCCAGAGAGCTGACCAGCAGGTTCTCGTACCCACCCCCGTAGAACCTTTCTACAAAGTGCACCAGTGGGCCCGGGCTACCGAAGTCTATATCGGGGTTATTCTCTATCAGCCTGATCACCGGACCGACGAATATCGAAGGATCATCAAAACTGTTGAACTCTCCTACTGCCTCGCACGCTGTGCTCTCAAAATCGTCCGACCTCGCGCTGCCCTGCAACCGTCCGACAAGTTGCTCTGCGTCATCCAGGTAGCGGCTCTCGTCGAAGGCACCTCGGGAATCCATCTATGTCAGCTCCTTACGGTCTGCGGGGACCAGGGCGGCGCCGTCGGCGGCCAGGGCACCCAGGCGGGACAGGGCGCGGTAGTACTTCTTGCGGTAGCCGCCGCGCAGCATCTCGGGGGTGAACAGGCCGTGCTCGCCGCTGCCGCCGAGCAGGACCGGGACGTCGCGGTCGTACAGGCGGTCCACCAGGACCACCAGGCGCAGGGCGCGGGCCTGGTCGTCCACCGGGCCGACGCCGGTGAGACCGACGAGGGTGACGCCGTCCAGCAGGGCGCCGTAGCGCGACGGGTGGACGCGGGCCAGGTGGTCGCCCAGGGCCTCGAACCTGTCCAGGGTGGCGCCGGGGTGGTCCGTCACGGTCGCGGTGACGACCGCGTCGGGCAGCGGCGGTTCGTCGGTGCGCACCGGGCGGCGGCGGTAGTCCTCGCCGTCGATGCGCAGCACCTCGAAGCGGTCGGCCAGGCTCTGGATCTCCCGGACGAAGTCCTCCGCGGCGAAACGGCCCTCGCCCAGGGCCTCCGGCAGGGTGTTCGACGTCGCCGCGACCGCCACCCCGCGGTCGGCCAGCTCCCGGACCAGGCGGGTGACCAGCAGGGTGTCCCCCGGGTCGTCGAGCTCGAACTCGTCGATCGCGACCAGACGGTGCTTGGCCAGCGCTTCGACCGTGGCGGCAAACCCGAGCGCCCCCACCAGGTGGGTGAACTCCACGAACGTCCCGTAGGCCGTCTCGGTACGGCCCACCGCGTGCGCCAGCGCGGCGAGCAGGTGCGTCTTGCCCACCCCGAACCCGCCGTCCAGGTACACCGCGGGCGGTACCACCCGTCGCAGCCGGGCCCGCAGGCCCCGGTTCGCGGGCCGGGACACCTGGTAGGCGATCTCGCGCAGCCGCAGCCGGGCGGCCGCCTGGGACGGGTGCGACGGGTCAGCGTGGTACGACTCGAACGACGCCGCGGCGAAGTGCCGCGGCGGTTCGAGCTGGGCGACCAGCCGGTCGGCGGGCACCTGCGGGACGCGGTCGGTCAGCCGACCGGGACCCGTCCCACCGGGACGCTGCACAGGTTCCACAGCCGCCAGAATAGGTCACCTTGCACACAGGCTGGGCGTCAGGCGTCGCCCGCCCGAGAGCGGCCCCCCCGGTGCCGGCCCTGCACTCCGGCACAGGCAGAGCCGGGGTCGAGCAGCCCGGAAGAATTTCACCCCCGGGCTACCCGGCTCTTGTCACCCGGCAAGGAAGGCCGACTTGAACTCAGGGGCTGGTTCGATATCAGCATAGATATAGAGGCTGACACCGTTCGGGTCCAGCACCGCAAACCCTCTGTCCCCCCACGGATGGTCCTCCGGGGCGCCCTGCGGGGTGAGGCCGAGCTCGATCAGGCACCGGTACTCGTCGTCCACGTCCTCGACGCAGAAGTTGTAGGTCAGCCCGGCCGTCTGGCAGACCGTCATACCCTCTTGCGGCTCCATGAACTGCACCGACAGACCCTTGCCGAACTCCAGGTTGATGTACCAGCCGCAGTCAAAGACCAACCGTGCGCCGAAATACTTCTGATAGAAGTCACGGGACTCTGCGACGTGTGACGTGACGATGGCGGGCGATGCCGACGACGGACGCATGAAACCTCCTGGTACGACTGAACGAGACTGGTGGCCCAGACATGGCTGTGTGACCACTGGTTCCATCCTGGTGCGAGACAGTGGTCGTGTCTTGAACGAATCGGCCAACCCTGCTGCTGCTACCGCTGCGCACTGGATGCTGAAGACACCGCCCGGACGAAGATCCACCGGGGCCTCGTCGTAGAATGATGAGCCGGAACACGGCAGGAAGGACGCAATGATCAGGTATCGGTCCTGGCCAGGCCGGGTCTCCCCGGGAACGCTGTGGCGTGTGGCCTCGGACGAACCCGACCATATGGTCCTCCCCGACGGGGTCATGGACTTGATCTGGTCGGACGAGCGGCTGCTGTTCGCCGGACCAGACATCACCGCTGCACCAGTGACCTTCCCGGCGGGCACTGTCACCTGGGGACTACGCCTGCCGCCCGGGCTGGCCCACGCTCTGTTCGGCATCCCCGCCTGCGAGCTCACCGGCCAGCGCATCGACCTGGCCGATCTGGCCCGCCTCCCGGCTTCGATGATCGACGCCGCCTACCACGACCCGGCCGCCGCTCTGGACTCTCTGGTGCAGCTGCTCCTCGGGCGCGCTGCCGTCAATCCCGAAGACCTCGCCCTGGCCGCGTCCCTCGATCGTGCCGCACGCTCCGGCCGCGACGTCCACAGCATCGCCGCCCAGCACCACCTCTCTGAACGCTCGTTGCGACGGCTGAGCGACCGGCTGTTCGGGTACGGACCGAAAACTCTGGCGCTGATCCATCGGTTCCAGAACGGCCTGCGTCTCGCCCGGTCTGGCATCCCTCTCAGCCACGCTGCGGTGGCTGCCGGGTACGCCGACCAGTCCCACTTCGCCCGAGAGACCAGAAGGCTCACCGGAACGACCCTCAAGGTCTTGCTCCACCAATAGGCGAAGCATCCCGCCTCAGGCCGAACTGTCGCAACGGACGGGACGACTGTCAGAACCCGCTGGCGGTCGCCTTCGGGTAGTACTTGCGGAACTTGCGCCGGTACATCTGGGTCACCCCGGTCACGACGTACCGGCGGCGCAGCCCCCAGTCCGCCCGGTAGCGCAGCGGGTTCACCATCCGACCGGCCTGGCGCACCCGGCGCAGCCGGGCCTTGAGGTCATCGTCGTCGAGGTAGCGCAGCAGCAGGTCGAACGGGACGACGCAGTACAGCGCCTCGTCCGTGCCCCGCACGGTCTCAGGGGTCCGACCTTCGACCAGGTCGGCGACCACGGCCCGGGCCGGGTTGGCCCCGGCCGCGGTGACGTAGTAGTTGTTCCGCCCGATCCGCGGGTTCATCTCGAAGTACACGAACCCGCCCGTGCGCGGGTCCAGCTTGTAGTCGAAGTTGGCGAACCCCACATAGTCGGCCGCGTCGAGGAACCGGGTGGCGGCGTCCATCGCCTCGTCGTACGGCTCGGTCAGGATGGCCGCCGGGTTGCCCAGCGTGCCCGGGTTGTGCTCCTGGAGCAGCACCCGGCCGGTGGCCAGCAGGGTGACCTGGCCGCGGCTGTCCCGGTAGGCGGTGAGCGAGCGCATGTGCGTCTCGTCACCGGGGATGAAGTCCTGGACCAGGTACGTACCGTCGTACCCGGCGTCGACCAGACGGTCCAGCAGGTCGTCCAGGTCGGCCCGGGACTCGACGAAGTCGACCTTCTTCTTGCCCGGCATGTCCAGGTAGTAGTACTCCGCCGACGAGGCGGGCTTGCCGATCACCGGGAACTCCAGGTCGACCGCCAGCGCCGCGACCGCGTCCCGGCCGCCGGAGCGGCGCAGCGCGGCGATGTCCACCGGCACGGTCTTCGGCGTGGCCAGGCCCAGCCGGGCGCAGACCTCGGCGAACCCGTCCTTGCTGGAGACCAGCTCCAGCGCCTGCGGGCTGCAGAACGGCATGAGGTAGTGCTGGCGCAGCCGGTCGGCGTTGGCGACGATCGCCTCGACGTACCAGTCGGCGTTGGTGACCAGCACCAGGGTGCGGTCCGGGTGGTCGGCGGCCACCTGCTCCAGGGTGCGCACCAGCACCTGCTCGTCGGTCAGGTCGGGCACCACGACGTTGGTGACGAACGACGACGCCTGCACCGCCCGGGTCGCGACCGACGTCAGCGAGACGGCCGGGCAGCGGTACGCCTCGTGGAACGCCCGGGCCAGGCCGTAGACACCGATGTCCCCGCCCACGGCGACGAGCAGCATGCTGGCAGGGCTCGGGGCGTCAGGCATCAAACTTCTCCTCGGGGTGCGGAAAGGTCGCAGGAAGGTCCTAGTGTCCTGCACCGGAAATCCCGACGACAAGTTCGCTGGATCTCCGGTGCAGGGACAGCGGCAGGGAACGGCGACGCCGAGCGGCTCCACCCGGGCGGTCGCGGCGTGCCTCACGACCCCGGCAGCGACGGCGTGCGTACGCTGCGGACGTGGCCCGCACGGACGACGTCCCCGACGAGTTCGTCCGTGCGCTGCGCTCCTTGCGGACGGTGCGACCGCGCGCCGAGGTGCTGCTGGACGAGGTGCCCGGCCCGACCCGGATCGCCCCGTTCTCCGCGGCGCTGACTGCCGAGGTCCGTTCCGCCCGCCGGTCGTTCGCCGCTGACGACCTCGCGTCGGGCCGGTTCGTCGTGCTGTACGACCCGGACGGCCAGGAGGCCTGGGACGGCTGCTTCCGCCTGGTCACCCTGGTCCGGACCCCGTTGGAGCCCGAGGTCGGCACCGACCCGCTGGCCGCCGACGTGGCATGGAGCTGGTTCACCGACGCGCTGGCCTCCGTCGGGGTGGACCCGCACGCCGCCGGGGGCACGGTGACCCGGGTGCTGTCCCAGACCTACGGTTCGCTGTCGGACCGCCAGGAGCAGACCGAGCTGGAGATCCGGGCGTCGTGGACCGCCGAGGGCGAAGACCTCAGCGACCATCTCACCGCGTGGACCCGGCTGCTGTGCACCGCCTCCGGGCTGCCCCCGCTGCCCGACGGCGTGGTGGCGATCACCCGCAGACACTGACCGCAGACGCCGACCACCGTACGGTAACCAGGGCATGTCTCCTGGACTGCTCACCGTCACGGCCCGACGGCCGATTAGACGATCGTGACGATAGAGCCGCTGCAGTCTGCGGTCGGTGGTCGGCAGACCCCCGCAGCACCGGGAACGCGTCCGCTGCCTTCTGCGCGGACGTCCCCGGAACGTGCTCGGACCCCGTCGTGCGTGACGGTCCAGGAGATCGGCAACGGCGAGGGCCCCTCCCTGCTGTTCGCGCTGCGCCGCCGCGGGGTACCGCGCATCGTGGTGCTGGCCCGCCGGGCGTCGCGCAACGAGCTGCCCGTGCTGCTGGCCGGTGGGGTGCGGGGTGTGGTCGCCGGGCAGGTGCTGCAGTCGCTGGTACGCAGCCAGAGCTCGTCTGCCGGTTCGTCGCTGCCCGAGCTGTCCGCCCGTGAGCTGGGCGTGCTGAAGCTGGTCGCGGACGGTATGTCGAACCGCCAGATCGGTGAAGAGCTCGGACTGTCCGCCCTCACCGTGAAGAGCCACCTGGCCCGGATCTCCCGCAAGCTGGGCACTGGCGACCGGGCCGGGCTGGTCGCCAAGGTGATGCGCGCCGGGATGCTCCCCTGAACCAGTCTTTCCGGCGGGTCGGTATGGCCGACAGGCTGTACCGGGACGTAGCGTGACCTCTGTGGCACGTGCGGAGACAGATCCTGCTGCGACGGACCCGACGATCGTGCCGCTGCTCGAACCGCGCGACGGGGTCCCGACGGTCGTGGCCAGCGCTGCCGCCCTCGACGCGACCGTCGCGGCGTTCGCCGCCGGGCACGGCCCGGTCGCCGTCGACGCCGAACGAGCCAGCGGCTACCGGTACGGCCAGAGCGCCTACCTGGTGCAGGTGCGCCGCGCCGGGGCGGGGACGGCGCTCGTCGACCCGGTCACCCTGCCGGACCTGTCCGCGCTGTCCGAGGCCCTGTCGGGCGTCGAGTGGGTGCTGCACGCCGCCTCCCAGGACCTGCCCTGCCTGGCCGAGGTGGGTCTGGTACCCGACCGGGTGTTCGACACCGAGCTGGCGGCCCGGCTGCTCGGGTACGAACGGGTCGGCCTGGCCGCCGTCGTCGCCCGGGTGCTCGGCCTGGGGCTGGCCAAGGAGCACTCCGCGGTCGACTGGTCCACCCGGCCGCTGCCGAAGGACTGGTTGCGCTACGCCGCCCTGGACGTCGAGGTGCTGGTCGAGGTGCGCGACGCCCTGGCCTCCGAGCTCGACGCCGCTGGCAAGACGCAGTGGGCCGCCCAGGAGTTCGAGGCCGAACGCACCGCACCGCCGCCCGTGCCGCGCCCCGAGGCGTGGCGACGGGTCTCCGGGCTGCACGACGTCAGCGGTCGGCGGAGCCTGGCCGTGGTCCGCGAGCTGTGGACCGTGCGGGACGCCCAGGGTCGCGCCCGTGACCTCGCCCCGGGCCGGGTGCTGCCCGACCGGGCGATCATCGCCGCGGCGCTGACCCTGCCCCGCACCGCCGAGGACCTGCGGGCGCTGCCCGTCTTCTCCGGACGACGCACGTCGCGTCGGCTGGACCTGTGGCAGGGCGCGATCGACCGGGCGCTGGCGCTGCCCGACGACCAGCTGCCCACCGTGCACGGACCCCGGTCCGACGGGCCGCCCCCGGTCCGCAGCTGGCGCGACCGCGACCCGGACGCCGCGGCCCGGATCGCCGCGGCCCGGGCCGGGCTGGCCGGGCTGTCCGCCGACCGCTCGGTCCCGGTGGAGAACCTGCTCGCCCCGGACCTGGTGCGGCGGCTGTGCTGGTCGCCGCCGGACCCGGTGACGCCCGCCACCGTGGCCGACGCCCTGACGGCCGGGGGCGCCCGCCCGTGGCAGGTGGAGCTCACCACCGGGCTGCTCGTCGCGGCCCTGGGCCAGTCGGCGGGCTAGCGCAGACTGGGAGACGGTTTCCTGCCGTCTGGCTCGTCTCCTGGTGCGTCAGGCGGGACGGGTCAGCCCCGCGGCACCAGCCCCGCCAGGACCTGCCCCGTGATGTCGTTGGCACCCAGCTGCAGATCGGCGACCAGCTGCTCGCGGCTGGCGTGCGCGAGGAAGGCCCGCGGCACCCCGAAGCTCTGCACCGGGGTGTGCACCCCCGCGCGCCGGGCCGCGTCCGACAGCAAGGAGCCGACCCCGCCCTCGACCAGGCCGTCCTCCAGGGAGACCACGTGGTCGTGCTCCCCCGCGAGCTTGACCAGCGCCTCAGGTACCGGCAGCGCCCAGCAGGGGTCGACCACGGTGACCGCCACGTCGTGCCCGGCCAGCAGGTCGGCCACGGCCAGACCGGTACGGGCCATGGCGCCGACGGCGACCAGGAGCACCCGGGCGGCGCTCCCGTCGTGCCGGACCAGCACGTCCACCCCGTCCACCTCGTCCACGGCCGGCAGCGGCTCGCCCAGGGAACCCTTCGGGTAGCGCACGACCGTCGGGGCGTCGTCGGTGTCCACCGCCTGGCGCAGCGCGGTGCGCAGCGTCTCTTCGTCCCGGGGGGCGGCCAGCCGCAGCCCGGGCACCATGCCCAGCATCGCCAGGTCCCACATGCCGTTGTGGCTGGCCCCGTCGTCGCCGGTCAGCCCCGCCCGGTCCAGGACGAAGGTCACCGGCGCGCGGTGCAGCGCCACGTCCATGAGCACCTGGTCGAACGCCCGGTTCAGGAAGGTGGCGTAGATGCAGACCACGGGATGCAGCCCGGCGAACGCCATCCCGGCGGCCGACGTCACCGCATGCTGCTCGGCGATACCGACGTCCACCACCCGGTCGGGGAACTCCTCGGCGAACCGGGCCAGGCCCGCCGGCGCGAGCATCGCCGCGGTGATCGCCACGACGTCGGGCCGTCGCCGCCCGATAGCGACGATCTCGTCGGCGAACACCGACGTCCAGCCGAACCGGGACGGGGCCAGCGGCAGCCCGGTCTCCGGGTGGATCGGCGCCACGGCGTGGAACCGGTCGGCGACGTCCTGCTCCGCCGGGGTGTAGCCGCGTCCCTTCTCGGTGATGACGTGCACGATCACCGGCCCGCCGAACGTCTTGGCCAGGCTCAGGGCGCGTTCCACGGCTGGTTCGTCGTGCCCGTCGACCGGACCGATGTACTTCAGACCGAGGTCTTCGAACATCCCCTGCGGTGCGACGACGTCCTTGATACCGCGTTTCAGCCCGTGCAGCGCCTCGTAGGCCAGCCGTCCGGGCGGACCAGAGCGCCGCAGCGTGGACTTGCCCCACTCCAGCACCGACTCGTAGCTGCGCGTGGTCCGCATGACGTCCAGGTGCCGGGCGAACCCGCCGATGGTCGGCGCGTAGGACCGCCCGTTGTCGTTGACGACGATGACGACCGGCCGGTCCTGGCCGTCCGCGATGTTGTTCAGCGCCTCCCAGGCCATCCCACCGGTCAGCGACCCGTCCCCGACCACCGCGACGACCGCCCGGTCCTCGTCCCCGGCCAGCGCCCGGGCCCGGGCGATCCCGTCCACCCAGGACAGCGCGGCCGAGGCGTGCGAGTTCTCCACCACGTCGTGCTCGGACTCGGCCCGGCTGGGGTACCCGGACAGCCCGCCCTGCTTACGCAGCGCGCTGAAGTCGGTGCGCCCGGTGAGCAGCTTGTGCACGTAGGACTGGTGCCCGGTGTCGAAGACCAGGGTGTCCTTGGGCGACTCGAACACCCGGTGCAGCGCGATCGTCAGCTCGACGACGCCGAGGTTCGGCCCCAGGTGCCCCCCGGTGCGCGACACCTGGTCGACCAGGAACGTGCGGATCTCGTCGGCCAGCCCGGTCACCTGCTCCGGTGACAGCCGCCGCACGTCCGCCGGGGACTCGATCCGTTCCAGCAGTCCCAAAGGTCCTCCTCACCGCAAGATCACACCACTGTACGGGTCGGGCCGGGCCAACAGGTACGCGCCCGGGCAGTCCGTCCGTCTTCACCCTGTTCACCGTCCCGTAACCCACGGTTGGCCCAGTCGTAAACCGGTCGGCCCGGCTGGCGCGGACTCCCGTCGCCCCCACGACACCTTCGCCTGGGGTTCCTCAGACCCGACCGAAGAAATCGGTATCCTCGGTAGGTGCGATTCCTGCCCGGCCACCGGCCCACCACGGACCTGACCTACGGCGATGTCTTCCTGGTGCCGTCCCGGTCGCAGGTGTCGTCCCGGTTCGACGTGGACCTGGCCAGCGACGACGGAACCGGTACGACGATCCCCGTGGTCGTGGCGAACATGACCGCGGTGGCCGGACGGCGGATGTCGGAGACCGTGGCCCGGCGCGGCGGCCTGGCTGTGCTCCCCCAGGACGTGCCGGCCGACGTCGTGGCCCGCACGGTCGCGTCGGTCAAGGCCCGGCACCCCGTGGTGGAGACGCCGACGGTCGTGGACCCGCACGACACGGTGCACGCCGCCCTGACGCTCATCGGCAAGCGCAACCACGGTGCGGCCGTGGTGGTCACCGACGGTCGCCCCGTCGGGGTGGTCAGCGAGGCGGACTGCCGGGACGTGGACCGGTTCACGCAGGTCATGGAGATCATGGCGGCCCACCCCACGACCCTGGAGCTGTCCGTCCTGACCGACGGCGGCGCGCAGGGCCTGGAGCAGGCCTTCGACCGGCTGCATGCCTCACGTCGCCGCTTCGTGCCCGTGGTGCGGGCCGACGGCACCCTGGTCGGGGTCCTGACCCAGATCGGCGCGCTGCGCTCGGCGGTCTACACTCCGGCACTGGACGCCCAGGGTCGGCTGCGGATCGGCGCGGCGATCGGGATCAACGGCGACGTCGCCGCGAAGGCCGCCGAGCTGCTGGCCGCCGAGATCGACGTGCTGGTGGTGGACACCGCGCACGGCCACCAGGACAAGATGCTCGACGCCGTGGCCGCGGTCCGGGCGCTGGACCCGGCGGTGCCGCTGGTGGCCGGGAACACCGTCACCGCCGAGGGCACGCGCGACCTGGTCGCCGCCGGGGCGGATATCGTCAAGGTCGGCGTCGGACCGGGCGCGATGTGCACCACCCGGATGATGACCGGTGTGGGCCGTCCCCAGTTCTCCGCGGTCGCCGAGTGTGCCGCGGCGGCCCGCGAGCAAGGCGCCAAGGTATGGGCCGACGGCGGGGTGCGCTACCCCCGCGACGTGGCCCTGGCGCTGGCGGCGGGCGCCTCGCAGGTGATGATCGGGTCCTGGTTCGCCGGGACCCACGAGTCGCCCGGCGACCTGGCCACCGACGTCGACGGTCGGCTGTACAAGGACTCGTTCGGGATGGCCTCGGCCCGGGCGGTCGCCGCCCGGACCCGGGGCGGCTCCCCGTTCGACCGGGCCCGCAAGGCCCTGTACGAGGAGGGCATCTCCTCGTCCCGGATGTACCTCGACCCTCGAAGGCCCGGGGTGGAGGACCTGCTCGACACGATCACAGCCGGGGTCCGCTCGGCTGCGACCTACGTCGGCGCGACCACCCTGGCCCAGCTGCACGACCGCGCGGTGCTCGGGATCCAGTCGGCTGCCGGCTACGAAGAGGGCCGCCCCCTCCCCGAAGGATGGTCATGATGCTCAAGACGACAGCCGACCTGGTCGACGAGTTCGGCGACCGGATTGCCTCCTGCGATACCCAGCTGCGCCAGTTCGGCGCCCGGCGGCACTTTGCCGGGACGATCCAGACGATCCACTGCTACCACGACAACGGCCTGGTCAAGGCCGCCCTGGCCGAACCCGGTCAGGGCAAGGTGCTCGTCGTCGACGCAGGCGAGTCGCTGCACACCGCGATGCTGGGCGACATGATCGCCACGGCGGCGGCGGCCAACGGCTGGGAAGGCGTGGTCATCAACGGGGTGGTCCGCGACTGCGCCGCGCTGGCCACGATCGACCTGGGCATCAAGGCCCTGGGCACCAACCCGCGCAAGTCGGCCAAGGACAGCATCGGCGAGCTGGACGTCATCGTCAGGTTCGGCAAGGTCGCGTTCGAACCTGGTCGGCTGCTGGTGGCCGACGACGACGGGGTGGTGGTCCTGCCCGCCGACGCCGACCCGGGAGCTGTCGTCGCACCGTGACCCGTCGCGCTGTCGCTCTGGCGCACGGTCCGGTCGAGAACGCCGACCCGGCCGGACGGACCTGACGGTGGCCAGCGCCCGGACCGACCTGGACCGGCTGGTCACCGGGTCGGCGACGCTCGCCGGGCCGTGGCCCCGCCTGGGAGGGTCAGCCACGCGCCGTTCGGCCGTGCTCATGCTGTTCGGCACGCTCGGCCCGGCCGATGTCCGGCCCGACCATCTCGACATCCTGCTGCAGCGCCGGGCCGACGACCTGACGCACCACCCCGGGCAGGTCTCCTTCCCCGGCGGCGGGCTGGACCCCGGGGAGACCCCGGAGCAGGCCGCGCTGCGCGAGGCCGAGGAGGAGACCGGCCTGGACGCCACCGGCGTCGAGGTGATCGGCTCCCTGGCCGCGCTGCCGCTGCCGGTCAGCGACAACCTCGTCACCCCGGTGCTCGCCTGGTGGGCCCGCCCGTCACCGGTCCACCCGGCCGACCCCACCGAGACCGCCGCCGTGTTCCGGGTACCCGTCGCCGATCTGCTCGACCCGGCCCGGCGGGCCACCGCCCGCCACGGACCGTACCGGACCCCCGCCTTCGTCCTCGACGACGACATCCTGGTCTGGGGCTTCACCGCAGGCGTGCTCTCCAGCCTGTTCGACACGCTGGGCTGGACCCGACCCTGGGACCCGACAGCCCGGATCGTCGCGGCAACCTGACCGCGCAGGCAGCCCAGACCCCACGTCCCCCACGAGGGTCAGTTCGAGACTTTTGTCGTGGATTCGAGAGTTTTACTCTCGAATCCACGACAGAACTATCGAACTGGTGCGGTCGCGTCTCGGTGTGGGTCGTGCAGCTTCCGAACGGACGGGTATGTACCACACATCCTTGATCGCAAAGAGTCGCCATAGTCAGACCGAAACGTGTATCTCTGTCTGAAACAGGTTTGCCGTGCCGTCACACGATCTAGACGGCGGGGCCAACAGATTCGTGGGATGTACAGGTTTTGTTACAGCCGCTCGGGAGATCCGTGCATCAAATCGCTTCCCTCCACGGTCACCGCGTGGTTATGTAGCATGGTCTGCCCGACCGATGGTCGTCAGCTTCTTGTCCGTCCTCACCATGGAGACCTCCGTGAAGTCAGTTCGCACCCGAACCGTCGCCCCAGTAGGCACCCTTCTTCTCGCGCTCGGCACCCTGGCCGCATGCTCAGGTGACTCCGACGACACCGCGACCACGGCATCACAGTCGGGCCCCGACGCGAGTACCGCAACCGCTACGAGCAGCGCCAGCCCCAGCACAGACGAGACGGAACACTGTCGCCCATCGGGCAAGCGGAGCGATTGTCCGATCCCGAAAGACTATACACTGCCGCAGAACATCGAGCCTGGTACCTGCTATCTGCTGGATACTGTCACGTACGACCTGTCCGATACCGTCGAAGTCGACTGCTCCGAACCGCACTACCTAGAGATTACGGCTACCTTCACCTGGCCAGAAGCATATATCGACGCGATCGGCGACCAATGGGGCAAGGAGGATTCTCGCTGTAACGACAAGTTATCTGAAGCAATGAACCGGCACGGCCTGGTAGATGACATTCTGGGAAACATTTACACCGATGTCTGGGCTCCGAGCGCAATGCAGATGGCCGCCGGTGAAAGAACTGGGTACTGTTCGCTCGAACCGAGGAAATCTCACAAACTACTGGTCGGCTCAGTGCTTTCCGATACCTTCAAGATCGACTGACCCGTCTCGTCAGAACTGCCGGAGCAGGCGGGGCTTGGCTTGGCCCCGGCGCACGGTCAGGACAGTCGCCAAGACAACCGCACACAGACGCTCCGCCCATAGTTCAATCTGAAACATGCGTCTCTGTCTGAAACAGGTTGTTCACGCCGTCATGCGATGGACAGCCGCGCCGAGTGGATTCGTAGGATGTATAGATTTTGTTACAGGCACTCAGAGGCCCTTGCCCCGAATCGCCTTCACATTGCGTCGCAGTGCAGTTAGCATGGCCACGCCGTGCAAGACGGCTCGGACCCCTGTCCGAATATCATGCCCATTACCGAAGGAGAACCCTGTGAAACCGGTCCGCACCCGTACTGTCGCCCTCACCGGGGCCGCCCTCCTGGGGTTCGGCACCCTGGCAGCCTGCTCGAGCAGTTCCGACAAAACTGACGCCACCCCTACTGCCTCGCAGTCGAGCGCCGACGACGCTGCCGCTCTGTCCGACACCCCAAGCACAAAACCCACCAGCAGCGTCTCCGGACCCAACAGCCGCAGCGAGGGCAGTGTTACGACGGGCATACCTGCGGACTACACGCTGCCGCAGGACATCAAGCTTGGCACCTGCTATTTGCGGATGCCAGACACCTACGACCTGTCCGATGCCATCGAGACCGACTGCGCCAATCCGCACTATGTGGAGATCATCTCGACCTTCACATGGCCGAAAGAATACGTTGACTTCATTGCCGCCGAGTGGGCGAACCAAGCGGATCGCTGCGGCGACCTCGCTTGGAGCATGGGCGAAAAAGAAACCGGATCCTACAACTGGTCGGGCGTGAGCCGGAAAGACGAAACGAATGTATGGGCTCCCAGCGCCGCCCAGATCTCCGCAGGAGACACAACTGGGTACTGTGCAATCTCTGGGTCGACCGCCTCGACGCTGCTGGTAGGATCTGCGGTGGCTGGCACCCTGGAAAACAAGGAGTAACCCGACCTGGAGTCGGGTAGACCGGGGGTGAAATTCCTCCGGACTACCCGGCTCCTGGGCGGAGAATGCCCGCCGTTCACCCGGCGACGGTGCGTGAGCCGTTCTTGACCAGCAGGGCCATGATGGCTGGGCCGCGGGCGTCGACGGCGCGTCCTCCGACGACGACGCCCGCGGCCAGCACCGCTGTGCCCCAGGTCAGGCCGACGGTCGCGACCAGCCAGCCCCACGACGGCGAGACGAGGTGCGCGGTGGCACCGACCGGCAGCCAGAGCACGAAGGTCGCGGCCACCCCGGCGAGCTGGGCGGTCATGGCCAGGCTGGACAGCCCACCCCGGGACGACATCGGGCTGGCACCGGGCAGCGCTACCGGGTAGATCGCCACGGCGGAGACCACGCTGGCGACCCCCAGCGCTACCAGGTACGCACACAGGGTGCTCCCGGCCAGGACGAGGCTCCGTCCTGGCATGCCTGCAGCCAGGGCCACGACGACGCACAGCCCGGCCAGCCCTGGGACGGCCCACCCCACCTGCCCCAGGATCCGCCCCAGCCGGTCGGCCCAGCCGCGTACCCCAGCGGTGAGGTGCAGCCACCAGGCCGTGGAGTCGAACCCGATATCCGACAGCAGGACCAGCCCGGCGGCCAGGCCCGCCGCCTCGCAGCCCAGCTGGGCGATATGACGCGGCAGCACGTCCGGCAGCTCCGGTATCGTCCCCAGCGACCGGCCCATGATCACCATGAACAACGGCAGCAGGACCAGCACCGGGACATTGCTCAGATAGCGCGGGTCGTGCACCCAGTAGCGACGGGTACGGGCCGCGATGGCCAAGGCCGGGAACCAGGCGGCGCGCCCGGTGCGGGCCACGGTCTGGGCCACCGCGTCGGGCCGGGCCTTCGCCCGCGGCCGGACGTTCGGCGGTGCGGTGAGCGCCCGGTCCAGCAACCGCCCGTACAGCCACACCAGCACCACCACGTACACCACGGACAGGCCCAGGCGCACGGCGAACCCGGTCCAGTCGCCGACCGCCGCGTCGCCCGGTGCCGCCCACGGGGCACCGAGCGGTGTCCAGCGCAGCACCGCACCGAACGGGGCCGGGTCGAAGTCCCACTGCACCCGGCCCGAGGTGAGCGTGACCAGGCCCAGGTACACCGCACCCAGGACGGCCACCCCGAGCACCATGCTCACGTCGCGGCCCCGCCGGGACGACAGCACACCGGCCAGGGCCGTGGTGGTCAGCCGACCGACCACCAGGCAGGTCGTCGCACCGACCACAGCACCGACCAGCGCCGGCAGCAGCGCGCGGGGGGTGCCGAGCCAGAGTGCGGTCGTGGTCAGCGCGGCGAGCAGGGTCGCGACCCCGGGCAGGCCGATGAAGCTGGCCGCGACCAGCCCCGGCGCGAGATCGGCCCCCCGCAGCGGGAAGGGCGCGAAACGGGCTGGTTCCAAGGTCTGGTCGAGGCCGAACAGCAAGGGCGGGAGCAGCGCCCACGCGACGCACAGCAACGACCCGCCGAGCACCAGCCAGGTCCCGGTCTCCGCACGGTGGTCGGGCACTACCCGCATCCCCACCGCCGCGAACCCTGTCCCCACGAAGAACAGCATGGCCAGCAACGACGCGGCACCGAGCAGCCAGGCGACGAGCACGGCCGCATTGCGGCGCAGGGCCGTGCGGAACAGCCGGAACCTCAGAGCGAGGACGGTCGCAACCACGACAGCCCCACGGGGACGGCCCCACCGCCGACCAGCTCGATGAACCGGCTCTCCAGGTCCTGACCGGCCGCGACCTCGTCCAGGGTGCCGCAGACCAGCACCTGGCCGCGGTGGACCACAGCCACCCGGTCGCACACCCGCTGCACGGTGTCCATCACGTGCGAGGAGAGGATCACGGTGCCGCCGTCGGCGGCGTACTGGGCCAGGATCTCCTGGATAGCACGGGCCGACACCGGGTCGATGGCCTCGAACGGCTCGTCCAGCACCAGCAGGTCCGGGGCGTGCAGCGCGGCGGCGGCCAGCGCGATCTTCTTGGTCATCCCCGCCGAGTAGTCGGCCACCGGTTTGCCCGCGTCGCCGCGCAGCCCGAGGGCGTCGAGCAGCTCGTCGGCCCGCCGGGCGACCACGGCCTTGTCCATGCGCCGCAGCATCCCCGTGTAGGTGAGCAGCTCTTGGCCGGTCAGCCGGTCGAACAGGCGCAGGTCGTCGGGCAGCACGCCGATCCGCGCCCGCATCGCCGTCAGGTTCGACCACAGGTCGACGCCGTTGACCCAGACCTGCCCCGCATCGGGCCGCAGCAGCCCGGTCACCATCGACAGCGTGGTGGTCTTGCCCGCCCCGTTGGGCCCGACGAACCCGAACATCGACCCGCGCGGCACGTCCAGGTCCAGCCCCCGCACCGCCCGGACCGGCCCGAACGTCTTGGTCAGTCCACGGACCGTCAGCACACCGAGCGCACCCGGGCCAGGCGACGACGGCACGGTGTCAAGAGTTGCGGTCACAGTCGTCCATCCTGGCACGACCCGGAGCAGACCGTCGGTCCAGCACCGCCCCCGTCATCCTCGTGGTCGAAAACCAGGACACCGTCTACGGCGGGTCCGATGCTGAGCGGTCTGGTGCCCGCAGCGTCACACCAGCGTCACACCAGGGTCTTGATCAGCGTCTCCCGGTCACCGGGCAGCAGGTCCAGCGGCGCGATCTCGGGCAGCGTGTAGGCACCAGGGCTCAGCCGCAGCGCCGCCGCCCGGGCGCAGGAAACCATTATCTGCGAGGTGAGCGCCGGATTGTCGATACTCATGCTGAACTCGAACGTCTGGTTGTGCGTGGTACCGCTGACACCCTTACGCGTCATCAAGACACCGCTGCCCACGTCCTTGATCGCGTCGATGCTCGGCACAGCCAGGACGTGAGTCTCGTCCCGGACGAAATGGGCGTCTTCCTTGATCGCTGCCGCTGCTGGCGCCAGGTCCGCGCCAGGTTCGAGTTCGACATAGACCATGCGTCGGTGCAGACCGGTACCGAGGGGGATCGTGATCGACAGCGCGTCGACTACTCCTGGTTTCGACTTGGCGACAACAGAATGCCCCATGCTCATCCCCGGGCCGAAGTTGGTGTACGTCAGTCCCCTGGGTGCCATCGCCAGCAGGAGCGTGCGGACCACCGAGTCGCTACCCGGGTCCCAGCCCGCGGCTACGATCGCTACGCTGCCGTGCTCTCGACCCAGCGTGCCGAGGTCCGACCTTAGCTGCACCAGCGTGTCACCGTGGAAGTCGTAGCTGTCGACGGTGTGGATACCACGCCTCAGATATTGCGGTGCGGTCTCTGCGATACCCCGGCTCGGGCCGCACAGCAGCGCTACGTCGACCTTGTCCAGCGCGCTGGCGTCGGTCACGACCTCGATCCCGGCCAGCTCTTCTGCATGTTCCGACGTTGTCGAACGCCGGACGACCCCGGCCAGCTCCATGTCCGGGGCGGCCCGAACCGCCTCGACCGCATGACGACCGATGTTCCCGTATCCCACGACAGCTATACGCAGCGTTCCCATTGGTTCCCGTTCTGTTAGCGGACAGCAAGCATACCAGGTGCCGCTACCTGCACCAGGGTTCGCCCGGGCGCACCAGAGAGGCTCGTTCTCCGACGCGCCACCTCCTGGTCACGCTTCATGCCTCGAAGGTCTGGACGACGTCGATCGTACCCACGATAGCGTCGTTGAGCTCGTCGAGCCGCTCCGCCGGGATCCAGTACTCGAGGATCGTCGCACCGCCGACCTGCTGGACGTCGAACTGCTCCAGGAAGTCGCGCCGCACCTCGAACCGCGTCACGTACCCGGCACCAGACGCCGGGACGTTCCAGTCCCGAGCGATCCGCACCGCGTAGTCCTCGTTGAGCACCGGGTAGAAGATCGGCTGGTCCGGCAGCCGGGGCGGCCAGCGCCTCCACCCGCTATCCCGCACCAGAGCCAGCTCCGCCGGACCGGTCGGACGCCACAGCGTCACCGTCTCGCTGGTCGCACTCTCGTCACGCACCAACCAAGTTTACCAATTCCACACAATGTGCTCCAACACCATTTTTGGTCGGCGCCAAGTGTCGCAGACGTCCTGGGCCAGGGCCGTGACACTCTGGACACGAGTGGGGCACCGTCGATCCTGTTCGTTCCCCGGGTCGTCGGCCCGCCCCCCTGCAGTGGGCCGACAACCCCGCCGACCATCACACCTGGACCACCCAAGACGGCAGGCTGCAGACCGTGACCGACGGTTCACAAGGTCTTGGCCCAGCGTTTCTCCTGACGTCCGCAGAAGAGTCCCCCGCAGGCCAGACCCACCGCCTGACCCTCTGCTACGCAGACATCCCGATGTGCCTAGAAGTGCACGGCTTGTACGACCCGTACCCCCTCATGAAGCAGTACTCCGCCCTGGACATGGACGCGATTGCCCAGCTCACTCGGTACCTGGAGACCCACCCGTCCAGTTGACCCTCCTTCGTCCGTCAGCCAGCAGCACACCACCGTCAGGAAGCAAACTGGCGAGCACCTGTTGAGGTGCCCGCCAGTTGCACTAAAGACGGGAGAGCCCCGTCGGGATTAGAGATTCATGTCGATGATGAACCTCTGGGTGATCCGTTCGAACTCTCCCATGTCCCCTCCAAAACTCACGTCGAGCACTATGGTACCAACCTGGGACCGAGTGGGACCGTTCCTGGCGTCTAGCCTGGTCAGCGAGTCAGGTACCGCGTACTGGAGACAGAGACGGAGGCAACCCGGTCGAACGATGGGGTCACACCCCACCCGCAACGCTCTGAGCAGGTAAGACATTAGGAACCGTCCCCACTGTCCCCCTCATACTGCAGACCAACCGGCAGGTGCTTCGACAACGACAGGCGCGCCATAGTCCGAGTAGGTGATGTCGAGCACCAGTGTGTCCGGGGTGCCCGCGATCTCCACGGGGATGACCATCCCGAACCTGATCGTCCGCATCTCGTCGTCCAGCCAGACGTCCGCCATGACCGTGTCAACCAGCAGCGCGTCCGCCCAGGATCTCTTGTCGTCAAAGAAATCACCCATCCCGGCTGCGTCAAAAGTCATGAGGTAATGGTCGGCCTGGACGCCGCATACCTCTTCGTTTCCGATCAGCTCGACCTGCCTGATGATATCAGACTGGCGTTCGACGCCAGCGGTCAGCTCCAGATCCATCATATCCAGTAGCGGATTCATGTTCGCATTCAGGCTCATGTCCGCCTGGCCCGCAAGGATGTCCTCCCCGTAGAACGCGCCGTCGACGACAGTACATGTAATCAGCCTGCCCGCCCAACTACCCTTCATGGAGCAGGCGCGGCCGATCAGGTCGATATCGACCTCGACACGACCCATCGTCTTCAGACCGCGGACGATCGCATCCTGGTTGACGACTACGCGCACAGTAGTGATCCGGCCGAACGCCGCCACATAGTCGCCGAACCACTGTTCGAGATCAGCGCTCTCCAGAATTCTTGGTATCGTCATATGTCTCATGCTACACGACTTGGTTACAAGTACTTCTGAGAGCGCCATGAGACAGATCGTGCCAAGACGAGTTCTCAAGACACCCGTCACGCCTCGGACGCACCCGCAGCCCGCGCCTTGGAGACCAGGGTCGAGCGAGACGCAGTCCAGGTCTGCTCCGGCCAGGATCGCGTCGGCGGTCCTGCGGGCGGCGCCAGCGCCGGCAGCGTCACACCAGGGTCTTGATCAGCGTCTCCCGGTCACCGGGCAGCAGGTCCAGCGGCGCGATCTCGGGCATCGTGTAGGCACCAGGGCTCAGCCGCAGCGCCGCCGCCCGGGCACAGGAAACCATTATCTGCGAGGTGAGCGCCGGATTGTCGATGCTCATGCTGAACTCGAACGTCTGGTTGTGCGTGGTACCGCTGACACCCTTGCGCGTCATCAAGACGCCATGGCCGACGTCCTTGATCGCGTCGATGCTGGGCACGGCCACGACGTGCGTCTCGTCGGACGAGAAGTATTCGTCCTCTTTGATCGCCGTCGCCGCTGCCGCCAGGTCCGCGCCGGGTTCGAGCTCGACGTACACCATGCGTCGGTGCAGACCGGTACCGACGGGGATCGTCATCGACAGCGCATCGACCACTCCTGGCTTCGACTTGGCGACGACGGAGTGCCCCATGCTCATCCCCGGGCCGAAGTTGGTGTACGTCAGCCCTCGCGGCGCCATCGCCAGCAGGAGCGTGCGCACCATCGAGTCGCTGCCGGGGTCCCAGCCTGCGGAGACGACTGCCACGCTGCCGTGCTCCCGGCCGACGGCGTCCAGGCTCGAGCGCAGCCGCCACAGCTCTTCGCCGTGGATGTCGAAGCTGTCGACCGTGTGGATCCCCCGTCTGAGATACTGCGGCGCGGTCTGCGGAATGCTCCGGGTCGGGCCGCACAGCAGCGCCACGTCGACCTTGTCCAGCGCGCTGGCGTCGGTCACGACCTCGATCCCGGCCAGCTCTTCCGCGTGTTCCGACGTTGTCGAACGCCGGACGACCCCGGCCAGCTCCATGTCCGGGGCGGCCTGAACCGCCTCGACCGCATGACGACCGATGTTCCCGTATCCCACGACAGCTATACGCAGCGTTCCCATTGTGTTCCCGTTCTGTTGTCGGACAGCGTCTTAAGCGTACCGGGTACCACTACCTGCACCAGGGTTCGCCCGGGCGCACCAGAGAGGGGCTCGCCCCCGACGCTGCGCTACATCGGCTTCGCCGACGCGCGGAGCCTCTCACGCCGGGGGCCAGGTCTTCTTGGCCTTGCGGAGCTTGGTCATGGCCCAGTCGTAGTGGCTGGACGTGGCGGAGACCAGGTAGGCGCCGAGCGAGGTCGTCCCGGTCCAGCGGTACCGCTTCTTGGTGAACAGCTCGTCGTCGGTGTGCGCCTCGACAAGGCTCGTCATGTCCTGGTGGGTCTGGCTCAGTGCCGCCATGGCCTCGACCAGCCCGATGCCCTGGGCGTCCGCCCAGACGACCTGGTTCAGCTCCGGCAGCGTCTTCCAGGTGTAGCCCTCCCCCGGGATAGCAGGTTTGCGGTCGGCCATGCCCTCGTCGTACCAGCGTCGCATCATGCGCTGCCAGGCGACCAGGTGGGCCACGACGTCGCGGACGTTGCGGTCACGGTCGTCGAACGCGAACTCGGCCTCCCGCTGCTCCGCGGGCAGGGCGGCGACGAAGGCCACGACCTTGTCGTACCCCGCCGCTGCCGCGACGAGCAGCTCGTCCCTGGTCGTGGGTCTGGGCACGAACCCTCCTGGTCACGCTTCAGGTCTCGAAGGTCTGGACGACGTCGATCGTACCCACGATGGCGTCTTGAACTCCTTCCGGTGGATCAGGGTTCAGAGTCGATGGTCTCGACACGGCTGTGGGGCCGGTCAGGTGACCGGCCCCACAGGTTGTTGGTGGTGTCAGTGGAGGCTGACCGGCAGCAGCACCCACGGGGAGGCTGTCGCGGTGGTGATCGTCCCCGAGCTGGCGCTGGCGTTGACCTCGGAGTACTCGTAGGACTGGTAGGACCCGGTGGCGATGCCGTTGGCCTCGTGGTACTCGGCCACGGTCTGGGTGCACTCGACCATCGAGTACTCGGCGGTGGACCACGACTCTTCGAAGACCGCGATCGGCACGCCCACAGCGACACCCGACACGGAGGCCCCGGACAGGTACACCATGGATTCCTCGTAGCTGACCGACGACACCGTGGCCATGCTGACGGAGCCCGCGCTCTCGTAGGCCACCATCACGGCGTACTCCTCGGTGATCGCCTGCTCCAGGACCGTCATCGAACCGTAGGAGGCGGTCGCGGCGACCCCTGTGGTCTCCAGCACGCCCACCACGACCTCCGAGGTCATGCCCGGGGTGCCACCCGGACCCAAGACCCAGCCGCCCGAGGAGTACTCGTTGACGACCTGGACGAACTCGACGCTGGTCACCTGCGTCTCGGAGTAGCAGTTGTAGATCTCCATGACCGCTGCTGGCTGGCACGAGCCGTCCCACGACTGCTCGAACCAGACCGTGCCTTCCGCGAACGCGTCGCCGATGATCACACCGTCGACCACCGTCGGGCACCAGTAGTCGACATCAACGTTGACGTCGGTGTTCACGTCCACGTTCACGTTCACGTCGCCACCAGCGGTAGTGTCGACATTGACGGCCACGTCCACACCCACGTCCACGCCCACGTTGACGTCGGCGCTCCCGTGGTGGTGGTGCTCGAAGTCGGGCATCACCAGCACGGTCCCGGGGTAGATGAGGTCAGGGTTGTCCTGGACCTCGGGGTTGAGAGCGGCGATCTGCGGCCACAGGTTCCCGTCGCCGTAGTGGGCCTCAGCGATCGCCCACAGGCTGTCACCGGGCTGCACGGTGTAGGCGTCCACGTGCTCGATCGTCGTCCAGCCGGGGTGGCCGGGAGCGTCGTACCCCATTTCGGCGGTGGCGTCGAAGGACACGTTGAAGGACGCGTCGCACGCGTCGGAGGTGTCGTCAACGGGAGTGTAGTCGAAGTCAGACATGGAAAGCACCTTTCTCATCGAGGTGCCCAGTCAGATGCCGCAGGTGTCTCAGATGTTCCCGCACAGCTGGAGACGGGCACCGATTCGACCCCGTCAGCCGTGCGACCAGGCACCGCGGGCCGCGGCCCGACTGGAACCAGCGTCCGCCGAGGCACCGGGTTCGACGGTTCCGCAACGAGGTTCGTCGGGCGGCGAGCCGCCGTCGCCACCACCCCACCTGACCTGCTGTCCTGCCCGGCCAGGCCCCGCCTACTCTGAGTTGCTCCACCAGACCGGCGGCTGGCGTGGTTCGCTGGGTGGCGCAGGTGGTCGGCTGTGCTGGCTCTGCCAGGCTTCCACGACTGGAGGCAGAGTGTCGAGGAACCTTTTCTCGCCGATCGTGGCCCCTCCCAGCAGGCCCTGGTCCCCTCCCGCGGGGATGGCCGACAGGTGCACGCCCTCCTCCCCGCCGACCATGACGACGCTGAGGCTGACCGGGCCCTTCTCCATCATGCTGTACCGTTCGAAGACCCGCAGCGCGCACCGGGTCCGACCGACCCTGATATCGGACCCGTCCTCCAGCGAGGCCGACAGAGACCCGTCAAGCACCCCTTGCGTCACGTGCGCGACGATATCGTCAAAGTTCCCATACAGGACATACTCGACCCTGGCCACCGTCGCAGTGTAACCAGGCGCGCTCCAAGGACCGCTGGCACAGCACGTGACCAGGCATGTCTCCACCCCAGGGGGTGCGGCTACTGTCCTGGCAGGCCAGGCGGCAGGTACGGCTGGGGAGGGGCGCTCTTCCCGCGCTTGCCGCGGAGCACGAGCAGCAGCACGACTGCGACCACGACGAGCAGGCCGATACCTGCGAGCACGATCCACAACCAGCCGCTGGACGACGACGCCTGGTCCTTGCCGACGGCCCGCAGCCCTTCGGACCCGTACAGGTCGTTCGGGTCGGTCCAGGTCACGGTCGTGCCCTGGACGGTCGACGAACCGTTGTGCTCCAGGACCTTGCCAGGGAAGGTGACCGAGATCTTGAACGAGTCGAACATGTTCGCGCCGAGCCCTGCGCTGGCGTCGCCCTCGTCGGAGACCATGGTGAAGGTGTACTTCCCGTCCGCGTGCTGCAGGCTGTCGGCCATCGACTCCAGGTCGGTAGTACCCGACATCTCGCACGCTATGTAGCCGTCGTCCGATACGTCCTTCACGGTGGCGTCCGTGACCCCGGTGTCGCTGCCTGCCTGGCCGCAGAGGTCCTCGGGGGTCATCTCCTCGCCGTTCTCGGCCATCGCGGCTGCGGCGTCTTCCTGTATCCCGACCACCATCTTGACCCGGATATCGTCGTCCGACTTGATGCCGACGGACATCTCCATCTTCATGCAGCCGCCCAGGACGAGCGGCACGGCCATTCCTATGGCAACTGCGAAAAGATGACGGCGCGTCCTCGGCGCTGCTGTCTCAGGCACTTCGACCACTCACTCCCACCACGGTTGTCGGTCTCGACTGACGGGCTGAGGCTACCGGCCATCCGCACCATCCGCACAAGAGGGAAACTCCATATCGAACCGCGCTCCCGGACGCGCGTCGTTCTGTCCCTCCTGCGCCATTCGTGCCCTTTTTGTCGATATGGTGCTCCCAGAACAAGATGCACGCCGTCTGCGGCACCGGACGGGCGCGGGGCCGCGTTGTCGTCGTTCGGCCGCACCTCCAGTGCGACCTCCTCCTCCGCCTTGCCCCGCATCCCGCCCAGCACCACAGCCGACGCACATCTTGTTCTGGGAGCACCATCTTCCGCTGGGCAGGCAGCGCGAATCCCCCTGGACAGAACGCCTGTGCCCCTCGCACGGGTTCGAGATCGCCCAGGCTGGCTCGGCGGACGCGCCGGTTCCCTGGTCACCGTGGTGCCTGGTCGCGACGTGTGGCGTCGTCCTGAACGTGGGGCCGACGGTTGGTAGCCTGAGCGGCGGTGTGCCGGGAAGCCTGGTCGGCCGCTCGGCAGCCGGTGCCGGGTGCTCGGACGAGACCTGGACCGCGATGCCGCACAAGACCCAGACCACACTGCTGCGCCGGGTGACGGAAGACGAACGCTTCGGCGGTGCGGCGATGCTGTGCGCGGCCGTCGCCGCGCTCGTCGCCGCGAACTGTCCCCTGCGGGACGGCTACCACCGGCTGCTCGACACGACGTTCGGGCCGGGGCCGTGGCGGCTGCCCGTCGAGGCGTGGGCGACCGAGGGCCTGCTGGCGCTGTTCTTCTTCGTCGTCGGGACCGAGCTGGTCCGGGAATTCCGGGTCGGTGCGCTGCGCGACCGGCGGCGGGCCGCGCTGCCGCTGATCGCCGCGGTCGGCGGGATGGTCGTGCCCGCTGTCGTCTACACCGTCGTCATCGCTGCCGCTGGGGTGCCGACCCACCGCGGCTGGGCGATCCCCACGGCCACCGATATCGCGTTCGCGCTGGCCGTGCTCGCGGTCGCGGGGCGGGGCCTGCCCGGCGGGGTACGGATGTTCCTGCTGACGCTCGCCGTCGTCGACGACCTTCTCGGCGTCGTCGTCATCGCCGTCTTCTACACCGCCGACCTGGACCTGTGGGCACTGGGCGGCGCCGTCGCCGGGGTCGCCGCGTTCACGCTGCTGGTGCGGCAGCGCTGGGCCCGGTGGTGGTCGTTGCTGCCGGTGGCTCTGGCCACCTGGGCCGCCGTCCAGGTCTCCGGGGTACCACCGGCTGTCGCCGGGGCGGTCCTCGGGCTCACCGTGCCGGTCGGGCCGCTGCGCGGGCAGCGGCGCGGCCGGGCTGTCCGGTACGAAGAAGCCCTGCGGCCGGTGGCGACCTGGGTGGCGCTGCCGCTGTTCGCCTTCTGCGCCACCGGGGTGACCGTCGGCGGGCACGGCGGCGACCCGGCCGCCGTCCCCGTGATGGTCGCGGTGGCCGCGGGCCTGGTGCTCGGCAAACCGGTCGGGGTGCTCGGCGCGACCGTGCTGGCCACCCGGGTCGGCAGGCTCCGGCTGCCGCACGGCGTCCAGACCAGGGACCTGCTGCCCGTAGGTCTGCTCACCGGGATCGGCTTCACCGTCTCGCTGCTCGTCGCGCACCTGTCGTTCGTCGGCGACGCCGCACTGACCGACGCGGGCACCCTGGGGGTCCTCCTGGGCTCTGCTGTCGCGTGCCTGGGGGCGGTCGTCGGGCTGCGGCTACGGGTCCGGCACCGCTCGTCCGGCCGCACGACACCTATCCGCCCAGCAGCGTCGTGACGACCAGTGCGACGTTGAGCGCGACGATCGCCACGACTACCGTCCACGACGCCACCCGGAGCCGCGTCGACGCGGTGTGCTGCCCCATGACGTCCGGGTCGGTGTTCAGCCGGACCAGCGGGACCAGCGCGAACGGGATGCCGAGGCTGAGCAGCACCTGGCTGAGCACCAGCGCCCAGGTCGGGTCGACGCCCACGGCGAGCAGCACCAGGGCCGGTACCAAGGTCACCGCCCGGCGCACCGGCAGCGGGATCCGGACCCGCAGCAGCCCGGCCATGATCTCCGCCCCGGCGTAGGCGCCGACCGAGGTCGAGGCGAACCCCGAGGCGAGCAGCCCGATGCCGAACGCCACCCCGACCGTCGGGCCGAGAGCCGACTCGATCGCGGCGTGCGCCCCGTCGATGGTGTCCGTCCCGCCCACGCCGTGCAGCGCGGCGGCGGCGAGCACCAGCATCGCCAGGTTCACCGTCCCGGCCAGGACCAACGAGCCGACGACGTCCCACCGGGTGGCCTGCAGCAGCCGGGGCAGCTGGGCACCACGGGTCCCCCGGTCGCGGACCAGCGACGAGTGCAGGTAGATAGCGTGCGGCATGACGGTGGCGCCCAGCATGCTGGCCGCGAGCAGCACCGTGTCGGCACCGGCCAGCCTCGGCACCAGCCCGTCAGCCGCCTGGGACCAGCTGACCGGGGCGACGAGCAGCCCGACGAGGAACCCGGCGGACACCACCACGAGCAGACCGATGATGACCAGCTCGAACGGCCGCTGACCGCCCCGGGACTGCACCGCCAGCAGCCCCATCGAGACCAGCCCGACGATCGCACCGCCGATCAGCAGCGGCACGCCGAACAGCAGACGCAGCGCCAGCGCCCCGCCGATCACCTCGGCGAGGTCGGTGGCCGCGGCGACCAGCTCGGCCTGCGCCCAGTAGGCCAGCCGGGGGCCACGGCGCAGCCTGTCGCCGACCAGCTCGGGCAACGACCGGCCGGTGACCAGGCCCAGCCGGGCCGACAGGTACTGCACCAGCACGGCCATGGTGTTGGCGCAGACCAGCACCCACACCAGCAGGTACCCGTACCGGGCCCCGGCCGTGACGTTCGCCGCGACGTTGCCCGGGTCGACGTAGGCGACGGCCGCCACGAACGCCGGACCCAGCAGCGCGGGCAGCGCTCTGCGGGGTCCTGGGCCGTCCGACCGTCGATCAGCCGTCACTGGCCCGACGGTAGCCGAGCCCGGTGCGGTGGGACATCTCTCGGCGCGGCGACTTCACCCCGGTGGCCGTCACAGGCAGACTTGTCGCAAGATAGATGTTCCGATTCTATCGTCTCGGACTGTCTGTCACACGAGAGGACTCCACGCTGTGCTCAAGATGTCCAAGCCGACCCGTTCCGGCACCCGTTCGCTGACCTTCGCCCTGCCGACCGACCAGCTGAACGGGCCGGTCAGCGTCGTCGGAACGTTCAACGACTGGACCCCCGGTGCGCACCCGCTGCGGAGACGGTCCAACGGCATGGCCAGCGTCCAGGTGACCATCCCGACCGGCAGCGAGGTCGTCTTCCGCTACCTCGCCGACGGTGGCCACTGGTTCGACGACCACGCCGCCGACCGGATCACCGCCCAGGGGTCCGTCGTCCTGGTCTGAGCACCGGGGTTCGGGGCGAACTCCGCGTTGTTCGTAGGCGCCCGGCCCCTACGCCTGGTTAGGTGGTGCCATGCACATCTGGCCGGGTCGCCCCTACCCCCTCGGCGCGACCTACGACGGTTCCGGTACCAACTTCGCGCTGTTCTCCGAGGTCGCCGCCCGGGTCGAGCTGTGCCTCATCGACTCCGACGGCACCGAGGCCCGGGTGGACCTGCCGGAGGTGGACGGCTTCGTCTGGCACGGCTACCTGCCCGCGGTCGCCCCCGGTCAGCACTACGGCTTCCGGGTGCACGGCCCCTACGACCCGGCCGCCGGGCACCGCTGCGACCCGTCGAAGCTGCTGCTCGACCCGTACGCCAAGGCCATCGCCGGGCAGATCGACGGGCACGAGTCGCTGTACTCGTACCGGTTCGGCGACCCGACCCGGCGCAGCTCCCTGGACTCGGCCACCCACACCATGGCGTCGCTGGTCGTCAGCCCGTACTTCGACTGGGGCCACGACCGGCCGCCGAACCACGAGTACCACGAGTCCGTCATCTACGAGACGCACGTCAAGGGCCTGACCGCCCAGCACCCGAACGTCCCGCCCGCCCAGCGCGGCACCTATCTGGGGCTGGCCCACCCGGCGGTCATCGGGCACCTGACGTCCCTGGGCGTCACCGCCGTGGAGCTGATGCCGGTGCACCAGTTCATCCAGGACCCGTCCCTGGTGGCCCAGGGCCTGACGAACTACTGGGGCTACAACACCATCGGGTTCTTCGCCCCGCACAACGGCTACTCGGCCTTCGCCTCCTCCGGCCAGCAGGTGCAGGAGTTCAAGGCGATGGTCAAGGCCCTGCACACGGCCGATATCGAGGTGATCCTCGACGTGGTGTACAACCACACGGCCGAGGGTAACCACAAAGGGCCGACGCTCAGCTTCCGCGGTATCGACAACGCGCACTACTACCGGCTGGTCGACTCGGACCGCTCGCACTACTTCGACACCACCGGCACCGGGAACTCGTTGCTCATGCGTTCCCCGCACGTGCTGCAGCTCATCATGGACTCGCTGCGCTACTGGGTGCAGGAGATGCACGTCGACGGGTTCCGGTTCGACCTGGCGGCGACGCTGGCCCGGCAGTTCCACGAGGTGGACCGCCTCTCGGCCTTCTTCAACCTGGTGCAGCAGGACCCGATCGTCTCCCAGGTCAAACTCATCGCCGAACCGTGGGACCTGGGCGACGGCGGCTACCAGGTCGGCGAGTTCCCGCCGTTGTGGACCGAGTGGAACGGCAAGTACCGGGACACGGTGCGCGACTTCTGGCGCTCCGAACCGTCGACGCTCGGCGAGTTCGCCAGCCGCCTGTCGGGCTCTTCCGACCTGTATGCCCATACCGGGCGGCGACCGTTGGCCAGCATCAACTTCGTCACCGCCCACGACGGGTTCACCCTGCGCGACCTGGTCAGCTACAACGAGAAGTACAACATGGCCA
This sequence comes from Micrococcales bacterium, assembly GCA_009777345.1. Lineage (GTDB taxonomy): Bacteria > Actinomycetota > Actinomycetes > Actinomycetales > Cellulomonadaceae > Cellulomonas. Next base: position 63,819 of record WRMB01000011.1, read on the forward strand.
ACGGCGAGGACAACCGGGACGGCGAGAGCCACAACCGGTCCTGGAACTGCGGCGTCGAAGGCCCCACCGACGACCCGGAGATCAAAGCGCTGCGCGCCCGGCAGCAACGTAATCTTCTGGCCACGCTGCTGCTGTCCCAGGGCGTGCCGATGATCGCCCACGGTGACGAGCTGGGCCGCACCCAGGGCGGTAACAACAACGTGTACTGCCAGGACAACGCCACGTCCTGGGTGGACTGGAACCTGGACCCAGAACGCGCGTCGTTGCTGGAGTTCTCCCGGAAAGTAGTCGGGCTGCGCGCCGCCCACCCGGTGTTCCGGCGTCGTCGGTTCTTCGCCGGGGAGGCCGAGCACGGCGGCCAGTCGGCGCTGGGCGATGTCGTGTGGCTACGGCCCGACGGCCACCACATGGAAGACTCGGCCTGGTCCGGCGACCAGGCCCGGATGATGCAGGTGTTCCTCAACGGTGACGCCATCGTCGAACCCGATGCCCGCGGCCAGCGGATCGTCGACGACTCGTTCCTGGTGCTGTTCAACGGCAGCTACGAGAAAGTACCGTTCACCCTGCCTGCCGCCGACTACGGCAAGACCTGGACCGTCGTGTTCGACACCGCCGACGCCCACACCGACCGCCAGTACAAGTCCCGTACCCGTCTGACGCTGGAGCACCATTCGGTCGTGCTGCTCACCCGACCGCCGCGCAGCGCCCCGGCCGCCGAGCTGGTCACCGCCAACCAGCTGGCAACCAGCGCCATCCCCATACTGGCACTGGCGCGACGGGCCCGACCGGGCGCACCGGCACCGGGCCGGGTGCCGCAGAGCCCGTCCGGCCAGTGAAGGCTCAGGCCGGTGAACGCCGTGGCAGCCGACGGTAGGCGCCCGAGTCCCGGCCGGGCGGTGCCAGTCTCGACCTACCGTGTCCAGCTGGGACCCGACCTGCGGTTCGACGATGTCGCCGCCCGGCTGCCGTACTACGACGCCCTGGGCGTGACCCACCTGTACCTGTCCCCCGTGCTGCGTGCCGCCCCCGGTTCGACCCACGGGTACGACGTCGTCGCGCACGACGAGGTCTCGCCGGTCCTCGGCGGTTACGACGGCCTGGTGCGGCTGTCGACGGCGGCCCGGGACCGCGGGCTCGGCCTGGTGCTCGACATCGTCCCGAACCACATGGCGATACCCACCCCGGCCTGGCACAACCAGGCCCTGTGGTCGGTACTCACCGAGGGCTCGCAGTCCCGGTACGCCCGCTGGTTCGACCTCGACTGGTCCACCGGCGACGGGATCCTCATGCCGGTGCTCGGTGACCGGCTCGGCACCGTGCTGGCCCACGGTGAACTGCGCCTGGACCTGGCCGACGTGGACGATGTCGGACCGGTGCCGGTCGGCCTGGCGTCGACCGGTCGGCGCACAGTGCTGCGCTACGGCCCGCACGTCTTCCCGGTCCGCCCTGGCACCGAGAACCTGCCGCTCACCGACCTGCTGAAAGCCCAGCACTACCGGCTGGCGTCCTGGCAGGTCGCCGACGAAGAGCTGAACTACCGCCGGTTCTTCGACATCAGCACCCTGGTCGCGATCCGGGTCGAGGACCCGGCGGTGTTCACCGCCACCCACGACCTCGTCTGCCGCCTGGTGCGCGACGGCCTGGTCGACGGGCTGCGGGTGGACCACCCGGACGGTCTGGCCGACCCGGCGACGTACCTCGAACGCCTGCGCGCGGCCACCGGAGGCGCCTGGGTGGTCGTGGAGAAGATCTTGGCCGCCGACGAGACCCTGGCCGACGACTGGGTGTGCGCCGGAACCACCGGGTACGACACGGCCTGGCGCGTCCAGCAGACGTTCGTCGACCCGGCGGGCGCCGACGACCTCGGCGCGGTCGCCCACCAGCTGGCCGGTGACCCGTCCGTCGGGTCCGCCGGACACCCGTCTGACGGCTACGACGCCCTGGTCACCGCCGCCAAGCGCGAGATCGTGGACGGGCCGCTGTATACCGAGGTGCACCGGCTGACCACCCTGGTCACGCGGATCTGCCACGACGACCTGCGGCTGCGCGACCATACTGCGCGGGCGCTGCACGACTGCCTGGTCGCCCTGCTGGTCGCCCTGGATCGCTACCGCGCGTACGTCGTGCCCGGTCGGCCGACATCGGCCCAGTCGATCGCGACGCTGGAACGCGCCGCCGCCCAGGCCCGGTCCGGTCTGGCCGCCGACCGGACCGCGACGATGGCCCTGCTGGTGGACCTGCTGCTCGGCCGCCCCGTAGGCAGCGGGCACGGGGACGACCCGCGCCGCGACGAGCTGGTGGTCCGGTTCGGCCAGACCTCCGCCCCGGTCCAGGCCAAGGGCGTAGAAGACACCGTGTTCTACCGCTGGACCCAGCTGGTCGGGCTGTGCGAGGTCGGCGCCGACCCAACCAGGTTTGCTCTGCCGCCCGCCGAGCTGCTGTCCTGGGCACAGGTCCAGGCCCAGCAGCACCCCCTGGGCCTGACCGCCCTGTCGACGCACGACACGAAACGCGGCGAGGACGTGCGGGCCCGCCTGTCGGTGCTGTCCGAGCTGGCCGAGCCGTGGAGCCGGTGCGTCACCGAGCTGCACCGCATGTCGACCCCCTACCGTTCCACGCTGGTCGACGGCCGCGTCGCCAACCTGACCTGGCAGACCCTCGCCGCGACCTGGTCCGCGGACGGCCCGATCAGCACCGACCGCCTGGACGCCTACCTGACCAAGGTGATGCGCGAGGCCAAGTCCGCGACCACCTGGTCCACCCCGAACCACACCTACGAGGACGCGGTGCTCGCCTGGGCCCGGCAGGCGGTCGCCGACCCGCAGATCACTGGTCTGCTAGACGCCTGGCACGCCCAGGCCCAGCCCTACGTCCGCGCCACCACCCTCGGCCAGAAGATCGTCCAGCTGACCCTGCCTGGCGTGGCCGACACCTACCAGGGCACCGAAGCCACCACCCTGACCCTGGTCGACCCAGACAACCGCCGCCCGGTCGACACCGCCGCCCTCGCGGCCCGACTGGCCCGGCTCGACACCGGCACGCTCCCTCGCAACCTGTCCGACGAGAAGCTGCTGGTCACCTCCCGCACGCTACGCACCCGTCGCAACCTGCCCGACGCCTTCGTCGGCCAGGACACCGGCCTGCTCCCCCTGGCCCGCTCGTCGGACTGCCTCCTGGCCTACACCCGCACCGACGCCGCCGCGCCCCGCGTCGTAGTGCTGGCCACCCGCCTGGCCGCCACCCTGGACCGCCTCGGCGGCTGGGCCGACCACACCGTCACCCTGCCAGACGGCCCCTGGCACGACGTCCTCACCGGCACCGACCACCCCGGCGGCCCCCGCCCGGTCGCCAAGCTCCTCAACACCCTGCCGGTCGCCCTGCTGGTCCGTCCTGAGGCTTCCACCAGCAGCCTCTGACATCGTCTGCACGGGCGGTGGACCGAGCACCTGGGCAAGCGCGCCGTCATCGCCCCCGGAGGAGTCTCTCCTTTCCTCCTACCTCGCCCCCCTGTCCTACCTCGCTCCCCTGTCCTACCTCGCTCCCCCTGTCCTACCTCGCCCCCCTGTCGATGGTCAGCCGATAAGAGAGTACCGGCTCGTGGTTTCCACGCCGTTCCACCGTTTCGAAACGGTGGAACGGCGTGGAGTCCTCGAGCTGCGGCAGCTTTATCGGCCTACAAGTGGGAGGGGTCCGTCTCGCAGGCGCGTAGTCTCCGGGCGAGCATCCGCCCACCGCTCTGGGTCCGGACTCCCCACCGGCGAGGGCACCTGGCACCGGCGCATCCCCGGCGTCGTGCTGTCGCACCGCCGACGGACCGTCCGTGCGACACTTCAACGCCAGAGCGACACTTTCGGAACCAGTGGATCGGCGTGGAACCCACGAGCTGGGATCAAGGGATCCGCGCCAGCGCACACGAACTATTTTGAGGCGTCACATATGTTTCAGACTGAGACATCGGCGCACCGCGGGAGCGCATGTTCCGGGATCCGTACACGAAACGGCGCACCGGCGAGCCGCCCGCTTGGTATGGTCGCCGTGAACCGTCGCATCCACGCGGGCCGTCAGACGCTCGGCCCTCCGTGACCGGTCCCACCCGCAACGGTCTCCTGCGCAGCGAAGCGCCGATAGACCGCACGGCCACCTAGAACGGAAGAGCAAGAATGCCCACCGAGACTCACGACCCAGGTCGTCACGCGATTGACGATATGGCCTCCAAGATCGCGAGCGCACCAGAAGACGCCGCACTCGTCGCGAGCTATGTCCCACGAGGAGAAAACTCGGAGCAAGCGATATCGGTCGCGGAACGTGCGACACGCGTCGACTACCACCGTGTCCTGAGGCCGGGAGAACACCCCCTGCCTGGGGTGGACATCCCACCGGCCCCACCATTGGACACCACCCCGCTGGGCGACGATTTCGTCGAACTTCTCACTGACGCTCACCAACGCTGGATCGTACGGGAAACCAGAGAGGTGGCACAGCGGCGACGAGACTTCATGGAGTCCCACCTCGTCAAGATCCGCGACGAGATGCCGAGCAGTACCGCGGTGCGCGACTGGCTGAACGGAGAACGCGGTGAGCCGAACAACGGGTGGTCTCTGATCGAGGACCTGCTCAGGAACGGTGTTCTCAGGAGCCGCCAGCTGAACCTGTCGCTGGTCCAGGCGTTCCGGGCTGTCATGCCCGAGCGAGGGACCACAGGCCAGGTCAGGAAGGACTCGAGCCACCTGTCGTGGTTGTACCAGCTGGTCGGGTACGACCATGATCTTCGCAACCTGGCCGAGGCTGCCGCGCTCGCCGGAGTGACCGACCCGGTGGCCGAGGCCGGGAGAGTCGCATTCGATAAGAACTACGCCCCCGAACATGTCTGGGCGTTCCACGCCGAGCATCCGCTCCAGCTCAACGAAGCCTTGGCGCGGGATCATTCCTGGCGCGAGCCCGACCGTGACGACGGGCTGCGTGTCCTGGGGATGTTCCCCACGCTTCCGCCCACATTCCTCCCGCTGGTCCGTGAGATCGCTACTTCGGACGTGGCTGAGCAGCGTCAGGCCCAACAGCTGCTGGAGCGTCAGCCGGACGTGCTGGACATCGCCGCGGAAGCGCTCAAGAACGACGACGCTCAGACTCGCGCGATCGCCGCCCGGTGGATCGGCCAGATCTCAGACACGGCCGGTATCGACACCCTGCGTCGGTCACTGGCCGAAGAAGAGCACGAGGGGACGAGAACCGCCGTCCTTCAGGCTCTACGCGCCCTGGGGGCCGATATCTCCGTCGACCTGACGCCTCAGGTTCTCGCGGAGGCCGCCACCCGGCAGCGGCTCGAGCTCCCACAGAAGCTGACCTGGTTCCCGTTCGACGATCTTCCGGCCTGCTCCTGGGCGGACGGGACACTGGTCGACCCGCAGATCGTCCGCTGGTGGGTGGTCCGCGCGTTCACGCTGAACGACCCGGCCAGCGCGGAGATCGGCCTGTACCTGTCGCTGATGGACACCCCCAGCCAGCAGGCTCTGGGAACGTTCGTCCTCGACGCGTGGGTCGCGCGTGACACCGAACCCAGCCCGGACCCCGCCAAGCCCGACGGCTACCGTGGCAACGCGGTGAAAGAGAAGGGACTGCTGGCGCTGACCGTCGCCGCCCCGGGCCACCATGTCACCACGGTGTTCGACGAGTACGCCGCCGCGCACGGGTGGCGGCGCTACCCCGACGGGAAGAAGTACGCGCGCCGAGCCGCCCAGCTCGAGGCGATGCTCACCGCCGCCGCGGAGAACCCCTCGGCCCTCCCCCTGGTCCTGGCGGTCGCGGACAAGTTCGGGCAGAAACCCGTCAAGGAAACCGCTGCCGCTCTGGTCGGGAAGGTCGCCGAACGCCACGGCTGGACCGCCGACGTGCTCGGCGACCGCACCGTCCCCACCGCGGGGTTCGACAGCACCGGGACCCTCCGGCTCGACTACGGCCCGCGGGCCTTCGTCGGCCGGGTCGCCCAGACGAAGAGCGGGGCGTTCACCATCGCGCTGTCCGGGCCTGACGGTAAGACCGTCAGGAGCCTGCCAGCACCGGCCGCGTCCGACGACGCCGCCGCGGCAGAAGCGGCTCGGGAGCAGTACGCCCAGTCCAAGAAACGGCTCACCCAGGTGGCAAAAGCCCAGACGGCTCGGCTCAGCCAGGCCATGCACGTCCAGCGCACCTGGACTACCCGCGACTGGCACGACCTGTTCACCCACCCGATCGTGCGTCACCTCATGACCGCACTGGTGTGGACGTGCCGCAGCGGCCAGACCAGCGTCGAGTTCAGACCCACCTCAGCCGGTGAGCTCCTGGCCGGCGACGATACCGCCGTCGTCCTGCCGGACGACGCCCAGATCAGCCTGGCCCACTCGGCGATCATCGCCGCCGACCAGACCGCCCACTGGCAGGAACACCTCGCCGACTACGAGATCAGGCCCCCGTTCTCCCAGTTCAGCGCACTCACCCCGCCACCCGTCGACCCGGACGCCACCAGTATCGACGACCATCTGGGCTGGTTGTCGGACACCACGGCCATTCGCCAGCACGCCGTCAGGCGAGGCTTCCCGCGCGGCAGGGAGTACTACGCCCATTTCTACGAGTACGAAAAAGCCATCCCCGGCACCGATATCAGCGTGATCATCGAGTTTACAGGGTCATATGTGCGGGCCTACACCACGGAACAGCACTCCACTGCCGCCGTGGAACGTCTGACCTTCCGCCGCTGCGGCACAACCATGAAGATCAGCGAGGTCCCCCCGATTATCCTCGCCGAAGCCTACGACGACTACGTCTACGTCGCCGAGGCCGGAACCTTCGACCCCGACTGGGAGACCACCTGCGTCTACTGGTTCGTCTGAGCCCGGACTCAGGCTATACAGGGTCTTCGGACATCCGGTGGGGAGTGACGACACGCGTGGGGTGAGGTGCTGGGGGTAGGGGTCGAGGTCCCCGAGGATCGGTAGCGACCAAGCAACCAACCTTGAGGACCTCGACGTGTCTGAGGC
>WRMB01000012.1 GCA_009777345.1 Micrococcales bacterium
GGGGGGGGGGTGGTGTGCGGTGCGCCCCGCGCACGGGGGAGGGGGCACCCCCCCCACGCGGCGCCCCAACCCCCCCCCCACCCCCTGCCTGCCTGCCTGTCGACGAGACGAGCGTATTCGGCGGGAACCGGACGGTTCATCGGCGCATGGCCCGGTAGGTCTCGATGAGGGAGCGGGTGGACGGGTCCTGGACGGCCAGGGCCGCGGCGTCCCCGGCGACGGCGGGGGCGATCTGCAGGGCCAGCTGTTTGCCCAGCTCGACGCCCCACTGGTCGAAGGAGTCGATGCCCCAGACCACGCCCTGGACGAAGGTGATGTGCTCGTACAGGGCGATGAGCTGGCCGACGACCGACGGGGTCAGGGCGGGGGCCAGGATCGACGTGGTGGGACGGTTACCGGTGAACACCCGAGCCGGGACGATGGCCTCGTCGGTGCCTTCGGCGCGGACCTCGTCGGCGGTCTTGCCGAAGGCTAGCGCCTGGGTCTGGGCGAAGAAGTTCGACAGGAACAGGCCGTGGACGTCCGTGGCGTCGTCGGTCAGCGGGTGGGCCGGGTTGGCCACGGCGATGAAGTCGGCGGGGACCAGTCGGGTGCCCTGGTGGATCAGCTGGTAGAAGGCGTGCTGGCCGTTCGTACCGGGCTCGCCCCAGAAGACCTCGCCGGTGTCGCAGGTCACGGGGGAGCCGTCCCAGCGGACCGACTTGCCGTTGGACTCCATGGTCAGCTGCTGCAGGTAGGCAGGGAAGCGGTGCAGGTGCTGGGCGTAGGGCAGCACCGCATGGGTGTGCGCCCCGAGGAAGTTGGTGTACCAGACGTTGAGCAGGCCCATGAGCACCGGGACGTTGCGCTCTAGCGGCTGGGTGGCCACATGGGTGTCGACCGCGTGGAAACCGGCCAGGAAGTCCTCGAAGGCTTCCGGGCCCAGCGCCACGGCCAGGGCGGTGCCGATGGCGCTGTCCACCGAGTAGCGCCCGCCGACCCAGTCCCAGAAGCCGAAGGCGTTGGCCGGGTCGATGCCGAACTCGGCCACCCGGTCCAGCGCGGTGGACACCGCGACAAAATGTTGGGCGACCGCCTGCCCCCGGGCTTCCTCGGTGTCCGGTACCCGGCCGTCGCCGACCAGGCGCTCCAGCAGCCACTCACGGGCCAGACGGGCGTTGGTCAGGGTCTCCAGGGTGGAGAAGGTCTTGGACGCGACGATGAACAGCGTCGTCGCCGGGTCCAGGTCCGCGACGGTGTCGGCCAGGTCGGACGGGTCGATGTTCGAGATGAACCGGCAGGCCAGACCCTCGGCGAGGTAGGGGCGCAGCGCTTCGTAGACCATGACCGGGCCCAGGTCGGACCCGCCGATACCGATGTTGACGACCGTCGCGATCGGCTGCCCGGTCACCCCGGTCCAGGCCCCAGAGCGCACCTGCTCGGCGAAGGCGTAGACCTGGGCCAGCACCGCGTGCACCTCGGCGTCGACGTCCTGGCCGTCCACGACCAGCGGCGGGAGCGTCCCCCGTGGTCGGCGCAGCGCGGTGTGCAGCACCGACCGGCCCTCGGTGACGTTGATCCGTTCCCCGGCCAGCATCGCGGCGAAGCGCTGCGGTACCTGCACCTGCTCCGCCAGCGCGACGAGCCGCCGCAGGGTCTCGTCGACGACGAGGTTCTTCGACAGGTCGACGTGCAGGTCGCCCAGGGTGAAGGTGAGCCGCTGGGCGCGGCCGGGATCGTCGGCGAACCAGCCCCGCAGGTCGGGGACCAGCTCGTCACGGTGGGAGGTGAGGTTCTGCCAGGCTGCGGTGGTGGTGGGGTCGATAGGTGCGGTCACCCGTTCACCGTACTGAGATCGCCTGGCGCTGCAAGCCCCTCACGCCGGGGCGAGACTCCAGCGTCCGAGGGGTGTGCTCAGGTTCGACCAGGCGCAGGGAACGGTCGGCGACCATCAGCCAGACGGTCTGTCCCCACGACGCGGTGAGGCGGTCCGACTCCAGCCCGTCGCCGAACACCACCAGGGCGTCGGACTCGACCACCACCTCCAGCCGGTCGCCGCGGTCCAGCCGGCCGCTGGTGGCGCGCGTCCCGGTGCTCGGCGACGGCCAGGCCTCGCGGACGAACCAGGCCAAGGAGCGTTCGGCCGGGGTCGGCAGCGTGGGCCCACCGCGACGCTCCCGTCGGATCGACGCGGCCCAGCCGGTCGCCCCGGTACCGGTCGCCACGATCAGCCCCGACGACGACTGCGCCTCGGCCTCGCCACCGGGGGCGGCCAGCCGGTAGCGGGCCGACTGGTGGGACGGGTGCCCGAGGTAGACCTCGTTGAGCCCGACCAGCCGTTGTCCGTCGTCCAGCTCGGCCGCCACCATGGTCCGGGGACGGACCTCGGCGGTCCCGGCCACGACGCTGGGCAGCAGCCGGGCCGCGTCGTCGGCGCGGTGGCGTACCAGCACCCCGGGGTTGCGGCCGGGTTCGGGGTCGACCCCGAGGACGGACTGGCCGGTCAGGTACTTGGCGGTGTTGGCGACCAGCCCGTCCTGCCCCACGACCACCACGGTGTCGCCGGGCTCGAAACCGAACCGGGGCAGGTCGTCGCGCTCCACGGAGCCGCTGCGCCACTGGGCTGGGACCACTGCCCGGACCGCCAGCAGGGCCTGCGCCTGGGCGTCGTGACGGGCCTGCACGGCGGCCAGGGTGCGGCCCCGGGTGCGCAGGAAGAACTCCGCCTGGCCGCGCGTGCCGTGGCGCTCGACCAGCTCGGTGAGCTCGGTGCGGCGGTGCACGACGACCACCCGCGGCGGCAGCGACGTCATGGCCTCGACTCCGGGCGTCCGCCTGGGCCGGCCCCGCCGAGCAGTCCGGCCAGGACCCCGGTGACCAGGTCGGGAGTCAGCGTGAGCTGTCCGATCGACGGCAGGTCGCCAGCCAGCTGGCGCACCGTCAGCATCATCAGCACCCGCGGGTCGGCCCCGGCGTGCGCCGCGACGAGGGCGCGTGCGGCCTCAGCCTCGGCCTGGCCCTTCAGCCGGGCGGCGGTGGCCCGGCCCTGGGCCAGCACCGCCGTGCGCTCGGCGTCGGCGTTGGCCTCGACCAGGGCGGCAGCGGCGGCCTCGGTGGCGCGCTGCTGGGCGTTGGCGCCTTCCTGGCGCACCAGCTCGGCCTCGCGGGCGGCGAGCTCGATCCGGTTGGCCATCTCGTTCTCCGCGATGGCCCGCTCGCGCTCCACCGCCAGCGCCCGGCGTTCGTAGACGGCCTTGTCGGCCTCGCCCTGGACGGCCTCGCGGGCGGGGGTCTGCAACGACCGTTCCAGGTCCGCGTCGGCGCGCACCGAGCCGATCCGGGCGCCCAGCACGGTCAGCCCGGTCGCGGCCAGGCGCGCGTCGTCGACCAGGCCGGTGGTCACCGCCTCCTGCACCCGGCTGACGCCCGAGGTGACGGCTTCGACCAGGCTGGTCGTGGCCAGGGTGGTCATGACGTGCCCGGTGGCCAGCTCGGTGAGCAGCCCGGACGCCTGCTCCAGCGGGGTGCCGGTCCAGGTACCGGTGCGGGCGTCGATGCTGAAGTCGAGGTGCTCGGCGGCCAGCGCCGGGTCGGAGAACCGGTAGCTGACGGTGGCCTGGACGGTGACGTCCTGGAAGTCGGCGGTGCGGGCGTGCGCCACCAGGGGCAGCTCACGGTCGTCCACCGGGACCTCCGACAGGGCGGCGGTCAGGGGGCGGTACCAGAAGGCCAGTCCCGTACCGGCGTGCCGGGTGCGTCCGCGCACGAGGTGGATGACGTGGGAGGTCGGTGCCGCCTTGAGGTGGCGCAGCAACGGGTACGACGTGATGGTCGACATGAGAGGCTCCTGTTTTCGTCTTGACGACAAGAACCACTCTAACTCCTTCTTGTCCATCTGACAAGTATTGTCTGGCCCCGGACCGCACCGGGGACGGGCCGGACGAGAGCCGCCGTGACCGGATGCGGCCAGCAGCAGGTCAGGCGTCAGAACCTGCCGCGCGCCTGGTGGACGGCCGCAGCCAGGTCGGCGGCCACGTGCCCGCCGCAGTGCTCCACAGGCTCGCCCGACGGCAGCCGCCAGCCGGGCTCGCCGTCGTAGGCGCCGCCGACGACGAGCATGCGACCGTGCCCGGGAAGCACCCAGCGCGGGTCCAGGTCGGTCAGCCGGTCCAGGGACTCGACGGCGCGGTCGCAGTCCTGGTGGAACATGGGGTGCAGCAGCTGCGGGCCGCGCACGCCGGTCAGCGGGTGCCCGGTGACCAGGGCGTCGCCGCTGACCAGCACCCGGGCGTCGGGCAGCCAGTACGCCAGGTGACCGGGAGTGTGGCCGGGCAGGTCCAGCGGTTCCACCCGGTGCCCGGCCACCACCAGCGGACCGTCGAGCGCGGTCACGGCGGTCACCGCGACGTCGCGCAGCCCGCCCGCCCGGACCGCCCGGGCCGCCCAGCGCAGCACCGCAGGTCGCGGGTGCCGGACGATCTCGCCGATGCTGACCTGGTACTTCTCCTCGCGTCGTACCCCGGCCACCTCGGCGGGCGAGCAGCGGACCACGGTACCGTCCTCGGCCACCAGGCGGGCCGCGGTGCCGATGTGGTCGGCGTGCGCGTGGGTCACCAGCACGGTGCGTACCGGTGCGTCGTGCCCGACGGCCGCGCGGACCGACGCCCGTATCTGCGGCAGGTGCTTGGGGTACCCGCAGTCGATCAGGGCGACCTCGTCGCCGTCGGTGAGGACCACCCAGTTCGCCAGCGTGGTGTAGACGAAGTGGAGACCTCTGGCGACCTGGGTTGTGGTGACGTCCATCTCCGGCCCTCGGTAGTGTCGGACGGGGTGCAGGTCGTGCACCGTCGTTCTCGGGCCCGATTCTCGGGCATGGTGGCCGGGCGGCGCAACGAGGTCGAGGCGGAGGCTGGTCATGGGGTCGGTGGTGTGCGTCGGGCTGACGACGCTGGACGTGGTCCAGGTGGTCGACCGGGTGCCCGGCCCGGACGAGAAGGTCGTCGCCCACGACGGGTGGACCGCGTTCGGCGGTCCTGCGGCCAACGCGGCGGCGACCTGCGCGGCGCTCGGGGTGGAGGTGCGGCTGGTCACCGCGCTCGGTACCGGGGCGGTGGCCGGGCTGGTGCGGGCCGGGCTGGTCGATGCCGGGGTCGAGATGGTCGACCTGGCACCCGATGCCGCCGGACTGCTCCCGGTGTCGGCGGTGCTGGTCACCGGGAGCAGCCGGGCCGTGGTGTCGCGTAACGCCGGCGCCGCGCCGGACCTGTCTGTGGCTGCCGCCGACGTGCTCGCCGCGGGGACGGGCGATGTCGTCCTGGTCGACGGTCACCACCTGGGTGCCGCCACGGTGCTGGCCACCCGGTCCGCCGGTGCCACGGTGCTGGCCGACGGGGGCAGCTGGAAACCGGGCCTGGAGGGGCTGCTGGCCCATGTGGACGTGGCCGTGCTGTCCGCCGACTTCCACCTGCCCATGCACGACGGGCCGGGTACCTGTGGCCCCGCTCGCGGGGGTGCTGACCTGCTCGCCGCGGTCGCGGCGCTCGGCCCGGCCGTGGTCGCCCAGACCCGGGGTGCCGGTGCGGTGCGGGTGCGGACCGCCGACGGTGCGGTGAGCCAGATCGACCCGCCGCCGGTGCCGGTGGTCGACACCCTCGGGGCCGGAGACGTGCTGCACGGTGCTGTAGCCGCGGCGCTGGCACGGGGTGCCGACCCGCTGGCTGCCGTCGAGGCGGGCGTGACGGTAGCGTCCCGGTCGGTGCAGTTCCGTGGCGCCCTGGGCTGGGCGCGCGACGGCCGATGAACGAGTTCTGCGGCGCGTCGGGACGTTGGGCAGAAATATGCTTGCCGCGTCGTCGAGGCCCCTGCTACTGTACTTGTCGTTAGCCGCGAGAAGTCGCGGAAGTCGATCAGGCTCACCTGGATTCGTTGCGGGTCCGGTGGTAGAGCGGAGAGGAGGTGCCATGCGCGTCGGTACTGTCTGTGGCGCTGCGTTCGGGAACTGCTTCCCAGTGGCATCTGACCTGCGTGAAGACTTCCTTCTTCGGGTTGTCGACGTGGCCTGGAGCCTGGGTGGGCTATCGGCCGTCAGGACCGTTCCGGTGTAGCGCTGGCTTGTGCCGCGCACGAGAAGGGCTGCTCCTGACATCAAGGAGCAGCCCTTCTCGCTGTTCTGGACAACGTCGCGACAAACCGGACGTCTTGTCCTGCTCGTCGGGCGGTGTGCGCCTTCTGCATTACCGTCGTCCCTTCGTGCTGTCTTCTGCGTGCGAAAAGAATAGAATTATCGCGCTCTCGTACCCCAATCTGGTAGAGGGACACGGCCGAGATCCGTGACAGTGCCGGTTCGAGTCCGGCCGAGAGCACCACCGCGACCGTCCGCCCCCGGTGGCCGGGAGCGGCGCTGGCCCGCCTGGCCCAACTGGCAGAGGCACGCGACTCAGACTCGCGACGGTCCGGGTTCGAATCCCGGGGCGGGCACCATGATCAACGAGCTCACCGCGACGTACGCACCGATGTCCCGGCCACGTGGGCGACACGCGTATCGGACCACTCTGACAGGGTCAGTGAGGGAAGGGGCGGGCGGTGCGTCGCTCGTCGTTGTCGTCGGTCCGCGGCGGGATGCAGCGCAAGGCGGAGGAGAGTCAGCGACGGGGCGGGTCGGTGCTGCCGACCGGTACGCCGGTAGACTCCCGGGCATGACGTTCGAGGCGATGACCAACCCTGGTCCTGACGACCCTCTGGGCCCCGGTGGGCCCGTCGGCCCGACGGGACCGGACGCGGCGACCTCGGTGCTGGAGCGCACCGAGACCCGCGAAGAGCTGGAGCCTGGCGACCACGAACGCTTCGCCCACTACGTGCGCAAGGAGAAGATCCTGGAGTCCGCGCTCAGCGGCAAGCCGGTGATCGCCCTGTGCGGCAAGGTGTGGGTGCCGGGTCGTGACCCGTCGAAGTTCCCCGTCTGCCCGGCCTGCAAGGCGATCCTGGAAGGGATGCGCGGCGGCAAGGACGACGACGGTGGAGCCGACAGCGGCGGGGGCTCGGGTCGCCGCTGGGGCTTCGGCCGCGGCTCGGGCGGGAAGTGAGCGCGGGGCACCGCCCGGGGTCGTCGGCCGACACCTTGTGGGGGCACGAGACGAGCGTGCGCGCGGCCTCGTCCGAGGGTGGGCTCACGGCGCGAGAGGCCCTGCTCAGCGGCGCAGCCGGTGCGCGGAGCGGGAGCGACGAGAGCGCGGGGCACGGCCACCGGTCGCACGTCGGGCCCAACCACGGGCACCCGGTTGTCGCCCGTGCGGCGGGGTTGTCGCCCGCCTTCCCGGCGCGGGCGTCGTGGGGGACGGCGGGGGCGCTGCGGGCCTGGCAGGCCCACGCGCTGGAGGTGTACCGGGCGCACGACGGTCGGGACTTCCTCGCGGTCGCCACCCCCGGGGCGGGCAAGACGACCTTCGCGCTGCGGGTGGCCGCCGAGCTGCTGGCCGCGGGGACGGTGCGCCGGGTCACCGTCGTCGCCCCCACCGAGCACCTGAAACGGCAGTGGGCCGACGCCGCCCACCACGCGGGCATCGGCCTGGACCCGGCGTTCACCAACGCCCAGGGCCGCCACAGCCGGGGCTTCGACGGGGTCGTCGTCACCTATGCCCAGGTGGCGAGCAAGCCCGCGCTGCACGCCGCCCGCACCGCCGCCGCGCCGACCCTGGTCATCCTGGACGAGATCCACCATGCCGGGGACGCGCTGAGCTGGGGCGACGCGGTCCGTGAGGCGTTCGCCGGTGCCACCCGCCGCCTGGCCCTGACCGGCACCCCGTTCCGCTCGGACACCGCGGCCATCCCGTTCGTGCGCTACGAACCTGACGGAGACCAGATCCTGCGTTCCGTGGCCGACGTGACCTACGGGTACGGCCAGGCCCTGGTGGACCGGGTGGTGCGGCCGGTGATCTTCCTCACCTACTCCGGCACCCTGAGCTGGCGGACCCGGGCCGGGGACGAGCTCACCGCCCAGCTGGGCGAACCCGCCACCAAGGACATCACGGCCCAGGCCTGGCGCGCCGCCCTGGACCCGGGTGGGGAGTGGATCGCCAGCGTGCTCCAGGCCGCCGACACCAGGCTGACCGAGGTGCGCCGGACGGTCGCGGACGCCGGGGGCATGGTCATCGCCACCGACCAGGACGACGCCCGGGCCTATGCCGGGGTGCTGGCCCGCATCACCGGCCGGTCCCCGGTCGTGGTGCTGTCGGACGACGCCGGGGCGTCGGACCGGATCGAGGAGTTCACCACCTCCGACGACCGCTGGCTGGTCGCGGTGCGGATGGTCTCCGAAGGGGTCGACGTGCCCCGGCTGGCCGTCGGGGTGTATGCGACCAGCGCGTCCACCCCGCTGTTCTTCGCCCAGGCGGTCGGCCGGTTCGTCCGGGCCCGACGCCGCGGCGAGACCGCGAGCGTGTTCCTGCCGTCGGTGCCGGGGCTGCTGACCCTGGCCGGGTCCCTGGAGGTCGAGCGCGACCACGCCCTGGACCGCCGCAGCCGGGACGAAGACCCGGACGCCCTGCTGGCCGAGGCGCTGTCCGACCGGTCCGCTCCCGACGAGGTCGGCCCGGACGGGCTGGTCGGCCGGTTCGAGGCCCTGGGCGGCGAGGCCGCGTTCGACAAGGTCCTGTTCGACGGCGGCGAGTTCGGCACCGGCGCCCAGGTCGGCTCCGACGAAGAGCTGGACTTCCTGGGCCTGCCGGGCCTGCTGGAGCCCGAGCAGGTCTCCGAGCTGCTCCGCCGACGGCAGGCCGACCAGGTGGCCGCCCGCCGCCGCTCCGGCGGCCCCACAGAGGCCGCACCGGCGATCTCCCCGGCCGAGCACCGCCGCATCGCCTCGCTGCGCAAGGACCTGTCCCGCCTGGTCGGTGCCTGGTCCCGTCGTTCGGGCCAGCCCCACGCCCAGGTCCACACCGAGCTGCGCCGTCGCTGCGGCGGCCCCGAGGTCCCCCAGGCGTCGGCCGTCCAGATCGAGTCCCGTATCGCCCTCCTCCAGGACTGGTTCGCCGGTCGCCGCCCGTGAGGTGTCTGGGGTTTGTGCTGCTGGTCTGGGGTTTAAAACCCCAGACCAGCAGCACAAACCCCAGAAGCCTGCCGCGAGGCATTGAGGGCGAGGTAGCGGTCGGCCAGCGGCGCTAACATCGGTACCCCGGAC
Organism: Micrococcales bacterium; assembly: GCA_009777345.1. GTDB lineage: Bacteria > Actinomycetota > Actinomycetes > Actinomycetales > Cellulomonadaceae > Cellulomonas. Next base: position 9,155 of record WRMB01000012.1, read on the forward strand.
GCCCCCTCACTCGCGCCCTACAGGAAGTGACTGCCTAGCCCTGCTAGGCTCGCCGCCGGGTAACGTCGTTTACGGTGCGGGAGCGTGGTATGGCGGAGTCGTCCGACACGGGTGGTCAGTTCGCGCTGGTCCGCAACGACAGCCCGACAGTGGACGACGTCCTGAACCGGGAGGACGTGGTCAAACGCATCGTCCACATCGTGAAGACCGTCAAGCCGCCGTTCACGCTGGGTGTGTACGGCGGGTGGGGGTCAGGCAAGTCCTCGATCATGCTGGCGGTCCGCGAGCGGCTGGAGACCGACGGGTTCTTCGGGCCGGAGGGGCGGATCTATGCCGGGCCGGTCCCAGGGCCGCCCAGGGGTGTTCCCGTCCCGGTGGGAGACGGCGCGACGCTCCACGACGATGAGGTCCGTGACTACCGGGGCACGGTGTGGTTCAACGCCTGGGAGCACCAGGCCGACACCGACCCAGCGGTGGCCATGCTCCAGGAGGCCCGTCGGCTGCTGCGCCCGTCGTGGCTGAACCGGTGGCGGATGCGTAAGTGGTTCCGGATCTTGCGTGACGCGATCGGCCCGGCGTTGGAGGGCGTCGGGCCGCGTGTCGGCGCATCGGTGGCAGCCCTGCGCATGTCGGCCGAGAAGGTCAACCGGGATCTGTTCGCCGTCCAGGAAGACCAGGTGCGCAAGAAGGAGGCGTTCCGAGAGATCGTCAGCCTGCTGGCCCGGCGCAACCGGAAGGGCCGCATCGTCTTCTTCGTCGACGACCTCGACCGCTGCGACGACAAGGTGGCGGTACGCCTGCTGGACGATATCAAAACGTACCTCGACCAGACCAAGTGCGTCTTTGTCATCGGGGTCAACGCGGCTAAGCTCCGCGACCAGCAGGACGGCGACGGCCAGCCCAAGGTGGCAGACCAAGGATCGGCTTCGGAGCGGTTGGGGGAGGACCGCCTCGCCAAGATCATCAGTTACCCGTTCTACGTCCCGCCGCTGGAGGAAGAGCAGTACGGGCAGTTCCTGGTCGAGACGTTACGGGAACGGTTCGAGAAGCCTGACAGCACCTGGTCCAGCGTGGCGCAGCAGGTGGCTGACCTGATGAAAGCGGTCCTGGCAGACCGGTCGGCCTCGGTGCGGGAGACGGTCCGCCTGAGCAACGTCTTCACCGTCAACTACGAGCTGAGCCGGGCGGCACTGACCGAAGAAGGCCAGCTGCCGTGGTTCCAGCCCGAGGTGGTGGCCGTCCTGTCGGCGGTCCAGGCGTTCCATCCGACGGTCCACGAGTGGTTGTGCACCAACCAGGACTGGCCTGACGACGAGGACAGACGTCTGCCGGAGCAGAGGAGGGCATCGGCTGTAGGGAAGAAGGTGCTGTACCTCTTCCGCGGCGAAGGTCAGCTGTCCGACGGTGCCGAGGTTCGGTACCGCGAGCTTGGCGTCACGATTCTCCGGCAGGCCCGTGAAGGCGTGACGCTCCGCGCCAACGAGGGCGAGACGGACGACCAAACAGCCGGGCGTCTCGGGCTCTACCTCACCTTGGGCGCCCGCGCCGAGCAGGTACTCGACCGGCCCGAGGGAAGCAGGTGGACGACAGAGCACCGCGCCCGCCCCAACCTGACTGTGGGAGAAGTCCAGAAGTGGATCCTCACACGGACGCTGGACGGCTCCGGGAAGGGATGGGATGCAACGGAGCTGCCGGTGGTCAAGATCGGCGCTCACTGGTGGTGGGTGCTCGGCGTGGAAAAGAAGAACATCCAGGGTGAGGGGCCGAAGCAATGTGCTCTGCTCCTGGCAGAGAATTTTGTTGACATACGGGAGTACGACTCCGAGACTCCCGACTTCAGATTTTGGGGAAATTCCGAGCATGCTAATCTTAAGGGGACGTTGTGGAGCGACTCAACGGTCCGCAGCTGGCTCAGAGGAGAGTTCAAGGATACCCTCCCGAAAGATGTCAGCGAGAGGATTGTCAGGGTAATGACGCAGACCCCGACGGACTGGGCGGGTGACAACAAGAGCACGGACTGGGACCAGCAGGTACGGGGTGACCAACGCGGTAAGGCAGAGAAGGGCGACAGCCTATCGGACGAGACCATATTCCTTCTCTCGTGGGAAGAGATCTTCCGCCAGGGGGGGATCTACGATCTTAAAAAACTGGATCGGGATGCTCGGGCTAGCGACGGGGTTGTGGGCTTCTGGTGGTTGCGCTCGCCTGGCTACGGTCCAATCCACGCCTGGGCTGTGCTCCCGTCGTCGCTCGCGGACCCTGGCGACCGCGGCGGCCGCGGCCTGTGGGCTGGGTCCCGGGCTGGGGTCCGCCCCGCTTTTTGGCTCAATCTTGGATCATGAATCTTTTAATCCTGTGACGCCGTCAGGCGTCACTCCGGTCGCCGTAGGCGACCGGACGAAACTTGACGGACCGGCTGTGGAAGGGAGCTGTGGTGCCGACTTCTACCCGGCAGCCTAGCGAGCTCGTCGTCGTGACGAAGGCCAAGGAACTGTGCCAGTACGTCATGACGATCACCGAGGGCTCGCCCAAACGTTTTCGCTTTACTTTCGTGTCCCGTATGCAGAACCTTGCGCTCGACATCATCGAGTGCCTGTTCCGCGCCAACGCGACGTTCATCGGTGCGGGCAGCGTCGAGGCGGACTGGCGTGAGCGGCGCGACCTCCAGCACCGGGCCTTGACGAGCGCGCAGCTGCTGGCGTACGTTGCGATGCTGGCCTGCGAGCAGAAGTGTATTGCCCCGAAGCACTTCGAGCAGATATCGGACCGGACTGCGACATGCCAACGAATGATCGGAGGATGGATCAATTCTGATACCAAGCGACGGTCACCGTCGGACGCTGCTGGCTACGGCCAGGGCGCGCTGCGGTGACCGGCGGGGGACTCGGTTGATGTGGGCTTCTGGTGGTTGCGCTCGCCTGGCAACAATCCAAACAACGCCTGGGCTGTGCTCCCGTCGTCGCTCGCGGACCCTGACGACCACAACAACAACCTGTGGGCTGGGTCCCGGGCTGGGGTCCGCCCCGCCTTGTCACCTCTGCCTGAAACCGCGCTCTTGGCGAGGGTCGGTCCGTGCGTGGGACAAAGGAACCGAGTTCCTTCTTCTCGTCGTGCCACTCACCGGGGCAGGGCGGCGACGAGGGGAGAACACAGGCCGACGGACGCTGGGACGCGCTCGACGATGAACGTGGCGTTTTCCAGGACTGGGGAGCGGGAGCGGCAGGCTGCCGCTCCCCCCGTCGGTGACCCGCGAATGGTACAGCAGCCTTGCTACGACCTGCTGTGCGACTTCGACAATCTCTACGCCGCGCACCGGGCGGCTCGTCGCGGGAAGCAGGGGCGCCGCGACGTCGTGGGGTTCGAGCTGAACCTGGGCGCGAACCTCGTAGCCCTGCGGGACGAGCTGTGCGCGCGGACGTACCGCCCGCGGCCCTACTCGCACTTCACGATCTTCGAGCCCAAAGAACGATCGGTCTTCGCACCGGCCTACCGCGACCGGGTGGTGCAGCACTGCTTGTGCGACGGGATCGTCGCTCCCGTCCTCGAACCGCGACTGATCTACGACAACGCCGCCTGCCGTGTCGGCAAGGGCACCCACTTCGCCCTCGCCCGGCTGCGCAGGTTTCTGGACCAGCACCGACGGGCTCATGGGACCACAGGCTGGGTGCTGAAGTGCGATATCAAGAAGTACTTCGACAATATCGACCACGCACGCCTGGAGCGTCTGCTGGTACGCCCCTTCGGCGGTGACCCCGACACGCTGCGGCTGCTCCGGCTCATCGTCTCTACCTACGAGTCGGGGCCTGGCCGGGGGCTGCCGCTGGGCAACCAGACCAGCCAGTGGTTCGCGCTGTACTACCTGGACTCCCTCGACCGGCTGGTCAAGGAGAAGCTGCGTATCGGCGCCTACTCCAGGTACATGGACGATCTGGTGTGCGTCCACGAGAGCAAGACGCACCTGAGAGACTCCCTGGCGGCGATGACCGAGCACGTGGAGTCCCTCGGCCTGACCTTCAACGCCAAGACGCAGATCTTCCCGCTCTCGGCGGGGGTGCCCTATCTCGGCTGGCACACCTACCTGACCGACTCCGGGAAGATCGTGCAGAAGGTCCTGCCTGGCAAGAAGGCGTCGGCCCGTCGGCGGCTGGTCGGGGTGGTGAGACGCTTCGAGAGCGGCGAGCTGTCGGCGGACGATGTCGTCCGGCGTGTCAGTGCCTATGCGGCTCACCTCGACCACGGCGACACGTACGCGCTGCGGCGGTCGTTGTTCACCGGGCTCGTGGCCAGCCGCGCGGGCCAGGGGTGCGGACCGATAGTCTTCGCCTCGCCGGACGAGACGTCGAGGACGGACGGACCATGACAACGTCGAAGGTTTCCGCTGCTCACCAGAGCGGCCTGGGGGTGCGTGCCAGCTCGCTGTTCTGGCCCTGGTTCGTCGGGAACATCACCGTGCTGCCCTTCGTGGTGGGCCTGTGGGTGGCCGACCAGGGGTTGAACGCCGAGGACGCGGTGTACGTCGCACTGGGCGGCGTCAGCATCAGCGCCGTGGTGCTCGGCCTCTTCGCGGGACTCTGGCCGTCGCGCAGCGGCCTGGACGACAGCTCGACGGGAGTCCCCTCGGTCGTGCTCTGTGAGCGGTGCCGGGCCCGGCCAGCCACGCTCTGCGAGCAGTGCGCCGCCCGGTCCGACGGCGGGGACGCTGGTGGCCCGGTCACCGATGCTGTCCCACCCCCGGAACCGGGCTGGCTGGTGCGGTCCGTGAAGACCGTGGGGCGCGGTGTGGTGAGTATCACCAGGACGCTGGTCCTGCTTGCTGAGGTCGTCGTCCTCGCCGTGGTCGGGTGGACGGTCCTGTGGTGGTGGTTCATGCAGCCGACTGGTGGGTGGCTGAACCGCTGGTGGGTGGCCAGCATCGTCGTGGTGCTCGGTGCGGTCGCGGTGTGGAGCCGGTACCGTTCCCGGTCCGGGGACCAGGTCCAGGACCAGCGGGTCCGCGCCCACCAGGCGTCGGTGTCCGGCATCTTCCTGGTGGTGACCCTTGTGGGTGCCACCGTGGTGGCCGTCCGAGGTGCTGCCGAAGTCGATCCCTCGCCGGGCTCAGGGGTTCCGGTCAGGCTCTTGCTCGTGGTCGCCGGTATCTGCGTGGCTCCGTGGCTGTTGTGGGCCTCGGACTACTCCCGTCACGTCGTCAAGACCGAGCGCGGGTTGCCGGTGACCTGGTGGGTCGCCGTCGCGAGCTTTCTGCCGACGGCTGCTCTCATGGTCGCGGGCGTCCTCGTCTCCAGTCATGACTCGTCCAAGGTCGGGTTGTCGTGGTCGGGCTGGGGCAGCTTCGACGGCGCGGTGGGCCTCTTTGGTCTTTTCGATGCCGTCACCGGGCCGTGGCGGCTGGCGGTGCTGATCCCGTTGACGATCGGCGTGCTGGCCGCCCTGGTCGTGCGGGTGGGTGACGACTGGGAGGCGGTGCTGGTGGCCTGGGCGCCGCGTAGGCGCACACCTGAGCGGACGTAGGTCGAGTCCGCTGACGCACGGTCGGCACTGTTAGCATGCTACGCTGTATTACATGGTAGTTCCTACGAATGTGCGGTTGCCCGAAGGGGTCGACCAGGGTCTGGCCGCGTACGTGACCCGGACTGGTGCGACCAAGTCGAGCGTGATCAGCGTGGCGGTCGGTGAGTGGTTGCGGCTCCAGGGGCATCCTCGGATCCGTTTTGTCGAACCGGTTCCTGGCGAGCGGCGGGCCGCGCTGGTGGACGGCCCGCAGGTGTGGACGGTGGCCGAGGCCTGGCTTCAGCACGGGGAGGGTCGGACGGTCGACCAGGTGGCGGAGTCCACCGGGTTGCGGACCGACCAGGTCGAGGCGGCGCTGGCCTACTGGGCAGACAACCGGGACGAGATCGACGCTCTGGTCGTCCGTGTCCACACCGCCCAGGAAGAAGCCTTCGCTGCCTGGCAGCGCCGCCGCGACCTCGACGCTCTCCCGTGAACGACCCGGTGCCCCCGCCCGTAGGGCCACCAGCCGCCTCGGACGGGGTACTGCGCCTGCTGCTGGACGAGCACTACCCGGCAGCGCTGGCCCGCGCCCTGTCGGAGGCCGGGATCGATACGGCGGCGCTGGTGGCCGACCGTCCCGCGCTGGTCGGCGCCACCGATGCCGAGGTGCTGGCGGCCGCCGTCGTCGAACGCCGGGTCGTCGTGACCGAGGATGTCTCGACCTTTCCGGCCGCTGTCGCGCTCGTCCCCGACCACCTAGGCGTCGTCTACTGCCGTTCCCAGGTGTTCCGGCGCACCCCGGCCGGCCTCGTGACGATCGAACGGGCCCTGACTCTGCTGGCCGCCGATCCACCGGCCGGTCTGGGTGCCGCCCCGGTCGTCTGGTGGCTGTCCAGCCCGGACTGATGCCTACAGCCTGCCAGCGGCCTTGAGGGCGAGGTAGCGGTCGGCCAGGGCGGGGGGCAGGTCGCCGGGCAGGGCCTCGACGACCTCGACGCCACGGCGGCGCAGGCGGGTCTCGGCGGCGGCGTGGCCCAGCCCGGTGCGTTCGGCTGAGGCAGCCTCGTAGGTCTGCACGATGTCGTTGCGGGCGGTGCGCATCTGCTCCAGCTCGGGGTCGGCGACCGCCGCGACGACGACCTGGTGGCGCTGGGCCAGCTGGGCGACGACGTCGAGCAGCCCGGCCTCGGCGGCGGCCGGGTCGATGGTGGTGAGCAGCACCACCAGGGACCGCTGCGCCATGCGGGCCTGGACCTGGGCGGCGATCCCCGCCCAGTCGGTCTCCAGCAGGGTCGGTTCGACCGGGGCCAGCTGGTCGGCCATGGTCGGCAGCAGCTCGGCCCGGCTGGCACCGGCGACCCGGGCGCGCACCGTGCGGTCGTAGGCCAGGACCTCGACCCGGTCCCCGGCCCGGTCGGCCAGGACACCGAGCAGCAGCGCGGCCTCGATCGAGGCTTCCAGGCGGGTGCCGTCGAGCACCCGGGTGGCGCTGGTGCGCCCGGTGTCCACGACGATCATCACCCGGCGGTCGCGCTCCGGACGCCAGGTGCGCACCACCACGTCGTTACGCCGGGCGGTGGCCCGCCAGTCGATCGAACGCACGTCGTCGCCGACGACGTACTCACGCAACGAGTCGAACTCCGTGCCCGACGAGCGGACCTGCACCGACGTGCGACCGTCCATCTCGCGCAGGCGGGCCAGCCGGGACGGCAGATGCCGGCGTGAGGCGAAGGCGGGCAGCACCCGCAGCCGTCCCCGCAGCGGGATGCGGGCCTGCCGCGCGGCCAGGCCGAGCGGACCGACGGCGCGGACCGCGACGAACGGCACGACGATATCGCCGCGGCGGCTGGGCAGCAGGGGCGTCCAGCCGCGGGCGCCCTCGCCGGGGGCGGCGACCAGGCGCAGCCGCGGGGTGTGCACCCCCCGCCGGGGCAGCGGCGAACCCGGGGGACGGTCGTCGGCGATGGCCGACGGGGGCCAGCCGTCGCGCACCGTCGCCCGGAGCTTGCGCTGACCCAGGTTGCGCACGGTCAGGGTCGCGGTGGTCGGTTCGCCGAGCCGCACCGACCGGGGCACCTCCCGCCTGACCTCCACCGCACGCGGCGAGGCCGCCAGCGCCACGTCGACCGCGACCGCCAGCACGACGACCGCCAGCCACGCCACGACCACGAGCGGGACCGGCCAGAGCACGGCCCAGACGGTGCCCAGGGCGGTCAGCGCGACCGCCCGCCAGGTGATGGCCAAGGCGTCGCTCCTAGCGGGGGACCGGCACGGCGGCCAGCACCGAGTCCAGGACCGACTCCGCGGTCACCCCTTCGAGCTCGGCCTCGGCGCGCAGCGCCACCCGGTGCCGCAGCGTCGGATGAGCCAGGGCCTTGACGTCGTCCGGGGTGACGAAGGTCCGGCCCTGCAGCCAGGCCCAGGCCCGGGCCGTGGCCAGCAGCGCCGTCGCCCCGCGCGGTGACACGCCCAGCGCCAGCGACGGCGACTCCCGGGTGGCCCGGCAGACCGCGGAGACGTAGCCGAGCACCTCCCGCGCCACCTGGGTGTGGGCGGCGTCGGCCCGGGCGGCGGCCAGCACGGCGGCGTCGGCCACCGGTCGGATGCCCGCGGCGACCAGGTCCCGCGGGTCGAAGCCCGCGGCGTGCCGGGCCAGCATCTCCACCTCGTCGTCCGCCGACGGCAGCGGCAGGATGATCTTCAGCAGGAAGCGGTCCAGCTGGGCCTCGGGCAGCGGGTAGGTGCCCTCGTACTCGACCGGGTTCTGGGTGGCGACGACGACGAACGGCTCCGGCAGCGGCCGGGGTATGCCGTCCACGGAGACCTGCCGTTCCTCCATCGCCTCCAGCAGCGAGGCCTGGGTCTTGGGCGGGGTGCGGTTGATCTCGTCGGCCAGCATGAGGTTGGTGAACACCGGGCCCTCACGGAAGGAGAACTCGGTGGTGCGTGCGTCGTAGACCAGGGACCCGGTGACGTCGCCGGGCATGAGGTCCGGGGTGAACTGGATCCGCTTGGTGTCCAGGTCCAGCGCGGCGGACAGCGCCCGGACCAGCAGCGTCTTGGCTACCCCGGGCACGCCTTCGAGCAGCACGTGCCCGCGGCACAGCAGGGCGATGACCAGCCCGGTCACCGCGGCGTCCTGCCCGACGACGGCCTTGGCCACCTCGGCCCGGACGCCGGCCAGCGCGGTGCGCAGCCGGTCGGACTCGTTGGGCAGGCTCGAGGCCGCGGGGGCGGGGGTCGGGACCGGCCCTGGGGCGTGCGACGGCTCGGTCGCGTCCTGCGGTACCGGAGCGGCCTGCGGTACCGGAGCGGCCTGCGGTACCGGAGCGGCCTGCGGTACCGGAGCGGCCTGTGGTACCGCCGGGCCCTGTGGTGCGGGGGCGCCCCACGGCGCAGGGCCCGGCGGCGGGGGAGTACCGGGCGGCACCGGTGCGCTCTGCGGTACCGCTGACGGCACCGGGACACCCGACGGCGTTCCAGGGAAGAACGGGTTCGGTGGGGTGGCGGCAGGATCGATCGAGGGATCGGTCACGGGTGGTGCACCTCGCTCTCTAGGCGGTCGAGCTCTTGGGCCAGCCATACCAGGCCCCGGTCGTCAGTGGGTGGCGGCCCGTACAGCAGGGACTCCACCGCGGCTGCGGGTCGGCCGCTGGCCCGGGCGGTGGCGTCGACCAGCTCGGTCGCGGGCGCCGACCGGGGCAGTCCCAGCCGGGTGCCCAGCCGCAGTGCGGAGCCGCCGCGCAGCGCCGCCGCGGCCCGCTCCCGGGCACCCATCTTCCGGTACAGCCGGGCGCGACCCCGGCTGGCCTCGGCGGCGGGGACGACCACGGGCAGCGGTTCGGCGACCACCGGGCCGAGGCGCCGACCGCGCCACAGCGCCGCGACGACGAACAGCACCAGCATCTGCAGGCCGACGACCGGCAGCGCGGGCGGCAGCACGTCCGTGAGGCCGAGGTCCTTGGTGGCCTCGGCCGACCAGGTCGGTACGTACCAGACCAGGTGCCCGTTGCGGCCGAGGCTGCGCAGCGCCAGCGCCGCGTTGCCGTGCTGGGCCAGGTCGGAGTTGACGACGGTCTCGCCGTCGGCCAGCACGGTGGTCCGCCGTCCGTCGCGTACGAACGTCACATAGGCGCCGCCCTCGCCGTACCGGTCCGGGAAGCAGAGCGTCGCGTCGAGCGTGCTGTCGCGGACCTGGACCGACGACTGCGCGGTGACCGTCCCGGCCACCCGGGCGTCGGGGTCGTCGCACCGGGCCTGCCGGGGTTCGGCGAAGAGGTCCCCGCCAGCGCTGTAGACGCCGGGGACCAGGTCTTCCAGGGTCCAGCCGACGTCCACGGCCACGAGGTCCGCCTCGGTGCCGGCCAGCTGTCGGGCCTCGGCGGACGTCAGCCTGTCGCCGACCACGGCCAGGGTGTCCCCGGCCCGGGCCTGGGCCAGCGCCTGCGACGCGCTGTCCACCACGGTGATCCGCACTCCCTGCCGCTCCAGGATCCGGGCCAGCGCCCGGGCCCCGTCCTGGCCGGGGTTGTCCGTCGCGTACGGCTTGCCGGAGGTGGCCGGCTGGGGCAGGACCATGACGACCACGCCGACCAGCACCACCGCGCCGACCACCACCCAGCCCCGAGCGCGCCGCCAGCGGCTGCGGGCCCGGCTGGCGCCGGAAGTCCCGTCACCGACCATCGTGGTCGGTGGTGCATAGGTGGCGGACACTCAGACCACCTCGGTGACGGTCGGGCCGACCGGTGCGACGGGCCGGACCCGCCGGGCGCGGTGCTCCAGGGCCCGCATCCGGGCCTCGTCGGCGGCGCCGACCGCGCGGTGCCCGTAGACCACCGCGTCGAAGGTGACCGCCGCGGCTGCCAGCTCGTCGGCCAGCTCGGGGAGCCGCACCCCGGCGGCGGTGGCGGCCTCGTCGGCGGTGCGACCAGGACGTTCGTCGAGCAGGGTCCGTTCCTCCAGACCTCGGACCAGGGCCCGGAACCACTCGGCCGTGGCCAGCGCCAGGTGGCCCGCCGCGGCGGCGGCCAGGGCCGCGTCCCGGATCTGCTCGGCGGTGCGGGTGTCGTCGAGCAGGGCGCTCCCGACCGCGCCCCGGACCGCCCGCGACCGGCGGACCGGTCCGGCCACCACGAAGGAGACGACCACGACCGCGACGACGATCACCGCGACGATCAGCAGCGGTCCTGGCCCGGCCGGGATGCTGGTGTCCTGCAGCCGGTCGAGCTGCTCGGCCACCCAGTCGAGCAGTCGGTGCAGCAGGTTGGGACTGGTGTGGTACTCAGACCGGGCCAGCTCGTCGGCGGCCCAGCGTTGGGCGGTCTCGGCGTCGGGGTCGACCGGTGGTTCGAGCACTACGAAGCTGGCAGGTATCACGGTGCCGACGCCTCGCTGGCAGCCCGGGCGAGCTCGAGGTCCAGACCTTCGCGACGCATCCGCACGTCGAGGTACAGCAGGGCGACGACCACCGCCTCGAACGCTGTGGTGATCGTCGACATCAGCACCAGGGTGACCGCGTTGACCGCCAGGGCCGCCATCGTCGAGACCGCGGACAAGAAGAAGGCCAGCATGGTCAGCGGGTAGGAGACCAGGGAGGTGAGGACCCCCAGTATGAGGACGACCAGCAGGTAGATGCCCAGCAGCCGCCAGAACGAGCCGTGGGTCAGCCGCCAGGCTCGCGCCACCGTCGGCCAGAAGCCCTCGCCCTCGAGCATCAGCGCGGGCGGGACGAGCAGGGTGCGGACCGTCAGCCACAGCCACCCGGCCGTCAGGGCCAGGCCGCCGACCACCACGAACAGGAGCACGGCCCCAGCGCCGCCGCTGCTGACGAGCACCACGAGCACGACGAAAGCCACGAAGACCGTCAGCATGCCGAAGAAGAGCAGCAGCGAGAAACCCAGCACCGCCCAGATCCGGCGGGACCCCACGACCTGGCCCACGCTGACCTTCTGACCGAGGACGGCCTTGCTTACCGCGACGATGAGCAACCCGGTGAGCAGCGGCGTCGCGATGGCGAGGAACGGCATGGTGGCGTACTGGGTCAGCGCCATGAGGACTAAGGCGTCCCCGCCGAGGTCTTCGGATCCGCTGCTGCCGTCGTCGTAGGTGATGCTCAGCGTGTCGCGCAGCTCGGACATGAAGAACCCGGACAGGTACGTCGTCAGGAGGGTCGCCAGGGTGACGCAGACGGTGACCACCACGGCTGTCAGACCGAACGTCACCTTCGGGTTGAACCGCACCGCCTTCATGGTGCCGTCGAGGATCTCGCCGAGCCCCAGCGGACGCAGCGGGATGATGCCCGGCTGCAGTGCTGGTGGCCGCCATGCCGGGCCAGGTCCAGGACCGTAGCCCGCAGGACCGTTGCCCAGTCCGGGCGGTGCCGGCGCCGGGGCCGGTGGGACGGCTGACGGTGCCGCGTCGGCCGGAGCCTCGCCAGGACTGGTCCAGGCGGGTGTGCCGGGGCTGGCCCAGGCGGCTGGCGCTGCCGGGTCGCCCCAGCCAGGATTGGTGTCAGGAGGTGGTTGGCTCATCGCAGAATCGTCGAGAACGGTAGTGGTCAGCGGTCGGGTGGACCGTCTCAGGTCGGCGCCGGACGGTCGTGGCCCTGCTCATCGTGCCATGCTAAACGGCTCGCCGGGTGGTCGTGACCGGCTCGGGGGCCTCCAGCGCCCCGTAGAGATGCGAGAATGCCGGTCATGAAGGGTCGCGTGCTCGTGGTGGACGACGACACCGCACTGGCTGAGATGGTCGGCATCGTCCTGCGTGCCGAAGGGTTCGAACCGTCGTTCTGCGGCGACGGCGACGAGGCGCTGGCCGTGTTCCGGGCCACCGCGCCCGACCTGGTGCTGCTCGACCTCATGCTGCCCGGCAAGGACGGTACCGAGGTGTGCCGGGCGATCCGCGCCGAGTCCGGGGTGCCGATCGTCATGCTCACCGCCAAGTCCGACACGGTCGACGTGGTCCTCGGGCTGGAGTCCGGGGCGGACGACTACGTCTCCAAGCCGTTCAAGCCCAAGGAGCTCGTCGCCCGGGTCCGGGCCCGGCTGCGCCGCCTGGAGGGCCCGGCACCCGAGCGCCTGCGGATCCGGGACGTGATCATCGACGTGCCCGGTCACCAGGTGACCCGGGGCGGGGTGCCGGCCTCCCTGACCCCGCTGGAGTTCGACCTGCTGGTCGCGCTGGCCCGCAAGCCGTGGCAGGTGTTCACCCGCGAGGTCCTCCTCGAAGAGGTCTGGGGCTACCGGCACGCCGCGGACACCCGTCTGGTCAACGTCCACGTCCAGCGTCTGCGCGCGAAGATCGAGACCGATCCGGAACGGCCGGAGATCGTCGTCACGGTGCGTGGCGTCGGCTACCGGGCGGGCACGTCGGACTCGTGACCGACGCTGTGACCGAGGCCGACGCAGCCGAGGCCGCGGCAGGCCGTCCGTCGCTGGGCGCCGTGGTCCGGCGCTGGCGGTGGGTCCACCGGCTGCCGCTGTTCGTGCGCCGGTGGGTCCGTCAGGTGTGGCGGGTGTGGCGCACGTCGTTGCGGGTGCGGGTGCTGACCACCACGCTGGCCGGGGGGGTGCTCGCGATCAGCGCGCTGGGCGGGGTCGTGGCCGACCGCACCCGCGACGGGCTGTTCGAGGCCCGGGTGCAGCAGGTCCTCCTCGACTCCGCCCGGTCTACCGCCCAGGTCCAGGCCACGTTCGACCTGTCCACGGTGACGACGGCCGCCGAGGTGCAGCAGCTGCTCTACGACGTCACGACGGAGCAGAGCGCGGCCAGCTCCCAGCAGCGCCAGGTGGTGATCTTGCGCGAGGCGGACGCCAGCCTGCTGGGACCGAGCGCCGTGGCCTCGGACCTGTCCTACGTCGACGTGGTCTCGACGCAGCTGCGCGACGCCGTGGCGGGGGGCGGCCAGCACTGGCAGTCGGTGACGCTGCCCGTCGGGTCGAGCCGCGGGTCGGGCTCCGGATCGGTGCCGGGGGTCGTCGTCGGGCAGTCCGCGACCGTCCCGGTGGTGGGGGACTACCAGGTCTACTTCGTCTACAGCCTGCAGCCCGAGCAGGATCGGCTGGACTTCCTGCTGCGCACCCTGGCGGTGGCGGCGGTGGTGCTGGTCGGGCTGCTCGGCGCGATGGCCTACGTGGTCACCCGTCAGACGGTGCGGCCCGTCGTCGCGGCGTCGCAGGTCGCGGCCCGGTTCGCCGACGGCCACCTCGACGAGCGGATGGCGGTGCGCGGCGCCGACGAGATGGCCACCCTGGCCCGCACCTTCAACGCCATGGCCGCCAACCTGTCCGACCAGATCGCCCGGATGGAAGAGCTGTCCGCCCTGCAGCGCCGCTTCGTCTCCGACGTCTCGCACGAGCTGCGCACCCCGCTGACCACGGTCCGGATGGCCGCCGAGGTGATACACGACGCCTCGGGCACGTTCGAGCCCGCGGTGCGTCGCTCGGCCGAGCTCATGGTCGACCAGCTCGACCGCTTCGAGTCCATGCTGGCCGACCTGCTGGAGATCAGCCGGTTCGACGCCGGGGCGGCGACGCTCGACGCACGCAACGCGGACGTCGTGGTGGTGGTCCGCGACGTGGTGACCTCGATCGAGCCGCTGGCCGAGCGCAAGGGGTCGCGGCTGGTGGTGTGGCTGCCCGAGGAGCCGGTCGTCGCCGATATCGACCCGCGCCGGGTGGCCCGGATCGTGCGCAACCTCATGGTCAACGCGGTGGAGCACGCCGACGGCACGGTGGTCCAGCTGGACATGGCCGCGGACGCCCAGGCCGTCGCGGTGCGGGTGCGCGACCGCGGTGTGGGCATGGACGCCGACCAGGTCGAGCACGTCTTCGACCGCTTCTGGCGGGCCGACCCGGCTCGTGCCCGGACCACCGGCGGTACCGGGCTGGGTCTGGCGATCTCCGCGGAGGACGCCCGGCTGCACGGCGGTCGGCTGGAGGCCTGGGGGCGGCCGGGCCACGGAGCGTCGTTCCGTCTCACCCTGCCGCTGTACGCCGGGACGGTGCCTAAGAGCTCGCCGCTGCCGCTGGTCCCGGCCGGGCACGAACCGGTGCGCCGGGCCAGGCCGCACGACGCCGCGGCCATGCCGCCGCTGGACCCGGAGACCGGCAGCCTGCCGGTCGTCCCCGACGAGCCAGACGAGACGGCGGCGGACCGGTGAGGAGAACAGTCGGACGGTGGACGACGGGCGTCGTGGCGGGCCTCGTCCTGCTGGCGGGGTGCGCGATCCCGTCGTCGGGTCCGGTCCGGCCCGGGGACTGGCACGCGGACGAGGTCCTGGGCGCGGTCACCGTCGCCCAGGGGCCGCAGCCGGGGGCCAGCGCCCGCAGCGTCGTCGAGGGTTTCCTGACCGCCGGGGCGGCCGGGCTGACCGGGGACTTCGAGGTCGCCCGGCAGTTCCTCGACCCGGCAGACGCTCGGTCCTGGCAGCCGCTGGCCGCCGCGACCGTGACCCGCAGCACCACCCTGGAGCAGACCGCCGACGACCAGGTGGTCGCCATGCTCGCGGTGGTCGGCCAGGTCGACGCCGACGGCCGGTTCACCGAACGGTCCGGTATCGGCCAGGCGGTGACGTTCGACCTGGTCGAGGTCGAGGGCGAGTGGCGGATCACGGACCCGCCGCCGGGGCTGATCGTCAGCGACCGGGTGTTCGGGCAGCAGTACCGCCGGGCCCCGGTCTACTTCCTCACCCCGGACCGCACCCAGCTGGTGCCGGACGTGCGCTACTTCCCGGTCCACGACCTCGCCACGTCGGTGGTCTCCGAGCTGCTCGACGGTCCGTCGCCGTGGCTGCGCGGCGCGGTGGTCTCGGCGCTCCCCGACGGGGTCAGCCTCCGGTCGGAGACGGTGCGGGTCGACGGGGGCGTCGCGCAGGTGGTGCTCGAACCGGCCAGGACGGTGGGGTCCGCCGGTGAGCGTGACCTGATGCTCACCCAGATCACCAGCTCCCTGAGCCTGGGTCATATCCGGTCCGTGCAGGTGCGCGCTGGGCAGGACGGTGCCCTGCTCACCGGCGAGGACGTGCTGGCCGCGCTCCCGGCCGGTCTGCCGGTGATGCTGTCCGGCGACGCGCTGGTCCAGCAGAGCGCCGACCTGGTACCGGTCGACGGTGTCGGGACGCTGGCCGGGCTGCGCGCCGGGGCACCGGCGGTCAGCGAGGACCAGACGCTGCGGGTCGCCCTGTCGGGCACGGACCGGCTGGTCGCGCTGCCGACCGACAGCACGGCCGCGCGCACCCTGCTGGCCGGGCCGGGCCTGGTCCGTCCGTCCGTCGACCGGCACCGCTGGGCCTGGACGGCGACGTCGGCGAAGGGTGCGGGCCTGCACGCCGTGACGGTCGAGGGCGAGGTCGTGGACGTATCGGCGCGCTGGCTGGCGGACCGCACGGTGCAGGCCCTGCGGGTGTCCCGGGAGGGGGCCAGGGTCGCCGTGGCCTCCAGCGGTCCGGACGGTCTGGTGATCGAGGTGTGCGGGGTGGTCCGGGACGCGCAGGGCAGACCGTCGTCGCTGACCGACCCGGTCCGGGTCGGGCCGGGGGTCCTGGTGGCCGACCAGATCGTCTGGACCGACCCCGAGACCTTGGTGGTGCTGGGCCGGGTCGGGGGCGTCACCACGCTCACCCGGGTCCCGGTGAGCGGGATCTCCGAGGTGCTCACCCCGGTGCCCGACGCCGTCGCCGTGGCGGCCGACCGGTCTGGCTCCACGCTCATGGTCGCCACGGTCAGCGGGAGTCTGCTGCGTCACTACGGCAGCACCTGGGTCGAGATCGGTCCGTCCGACCAGCCGATGCGTGACCCGACCTACCCCGGCTGACCGCTCCGCCCGTGGCTGCCGGGCTGACGAACCGTCCCCAGCCCCGGTGCGCGACGTCCTGCGCGCCGGGCGGTGCCCAGGGCTGGGGTCGACAGGCCAGGCTGGAGGGGTGCTCTCTGGTCTGCTGGCCGAGCTGTCCGGCCTGGTCCTGCCCGTGGCGTGCGCCGGGTGCGGGGTGAGCGACCGTCCGTGGTGCGGTCGGTGCGCCGCCTGGCTGGGCCCACCGGTGCGCTGCGAGCAGCGGGCGGGTCGGCTGGACCGGCTCGACGGCGTCGACCCGCCGCCGGTGTGGTGCGTGACCGATTTCGCCGGTCCGGTGCGCCGGGCGGTCACGGCTTGGAAGGACCGGGGCCGCACCGACCTGGGTCCGCGGTTCGCCGCGGCGCTGTCGGCGGCGGCGGGGGACGCATCGGTGCGCCAGGTGCTGGGCCGGTCGGCCGGGCCCGACGGACTGCTGGTGGTCGGGGTGCCGACCACGCCCGCGGCAGCTCGCCGCCGCGGCGGCGACCTCGTCCAGGGCCTGGTCCGGGCGGTGGTCCGCGGGTCGGACGGGTGCGCGGTGCCGCTGCGCGCCGCCCAGCCGCTGTGCAGGACCACCGGTGCCGACTCGGCCCGGCTGGGTGCCCGGGCCAGGGCCCGGCACCTGGACGCCGCGGTGCGGGTCCGGCGTCGCTGGGTCGGCGCCCCCTGGACGGACCGGCTCGTCGGGGCCCGGGTGGTGCTCGTGGACGACGTGCTGACCACCGGGGCGACGTTCGCGGCCTGCCGCCGGGCGCTGGTCGACGCCGGGGCGGTGGTGGTCGCGGGTCTGGTCCTGGCGTCCACCCCGGCGCCCGGGTCCGGCGGCCGACGCCGTACGGCGCACCCGAACGGCGTGGAAGTGGAAGGTCCTGGCCCGGCAGGGATAGCGTAGGGCTGTCGGTCCGGACTCCGCGGAGGGGGTGGTCACCACCGCCTGGCAAGGGCGGTGCCGTCACGTCGTCCGGGCGGGAGCCCGCCCCACACGCCTTGGAGGTTGTCATGGAGATCGCTGTCACTGGTCGGCAGAGGGACGTCTCGGCCAAGTTCCGGGACCATGTGGAGTCGAAGGTCACGAAGATCGAACAGCTGGCCCCCCGGGCCCAGCGCGTCGACGTCCTGGTGTCCCACGAGGCCAACCCTCGGCAGGCGGAGACCAGCGACCGGGTAGAGCTGACGGTGATCGACAAGGGGCCGGTGGTGCGGGCCGAGGCGTCGGCGTCCGACCCGTACGTGGCGCTCGACCTGGCCCTCGACAAGCTGCTGGAGCGGCTGCGCCGGGCACGCGACCGGCGCAAGGACCACCGCAGCGCCGCGCGGCGCGTGCCGGAGGCCGCCGCACCGCAGCCGTCGGTCCCGGCCGAGGTCCCCGAACCGCAGACGGAGAGCGGGCCGGTCGTGCTGGGCGAGGCGGTCGAGACCGTCCTGGGCGACTCCCCGGTGGTGATCCGGGAGAAGGTGTACCCGGCCCGGCCGATGACCATCGACGACGCCCTGTACGAGATGGAGCTCGTCGGGCACCCGTTCTTCCTGTTCATCGACGCCGAGACGAACCAGCCCGCGGTGGTCTACAGCCGCCGCGGCTGGACCTACGGCGTCATCAAGCTCGACTCGACGGTGACCGCCACGGTCTGAGCCACCGGCGCCGAGACCCACGAGCCCGGCGCGACCGGAGTCGGTCGCGCTGCTGTCGGCTGGTTTATCCTGGCTGCAGGTCCACGTCGACGAGGAGACCCGCATGCGCGCCGCTGTCTACCGCGGTCCAGGTGATATCGATGTCGAGGATGTCGCGGACCCGACGGTCGAGGTGCCGACCGATGCCCTGGTGCGGGTGGTCGCCGCCGGGGTGTGCGGGTCCGACCTGTGGACCTACCGCGGGCAGGGCACCGCCGCGCCGGGGGCCAGGATCGGCCACGAGTTCGTCGGCGAGGTCGTCGAGACCGGCACGCAGGTCACCGGGGTGCGGCCCGGCGACTGGGTGGTCGCACCGTTCCGCTACTCCTGCGGCGCGTGCCGGTTCTGCACCACCGGGCTGCCGTCGTCGTGCCCGGGTGGCGGGTTCTGGAGCCGCGAGGTCGTCACCGGCGGCCAGGGCCAGACGGTCCGGGTGCCGCTGGCCGACGGCACCCTGGTCAAGGCCCTGCCGGACGGATCGGCCCCCGATCCCGGCCTCGTCCCCGGCCTGCTCACCCTCACCGACGTGCTGTGCACCGGCTACCACGCCGCGCTGGGTGCGCGGGTCACCGTCGGCTCCACGGTGGTCGTCGTCGGCGACGGCGCCGTGGGTCTGTGCGCGGTGGTCGCCGCCCGGCTGCGCGGCGCCGACCGGGTGCTGCTGCTGGGTTCGACCCCGACCCACCCGGCGCGCACCCAGACGGCCCGACGGCTCGGCGCCGACGAGATCGTCACCGTGCGCGGTGCCGACGCTGTCGCGCAGGTCATGGACCTCACCGCCGGGGTCGGCGCACCGTCCGTGCTGGAGTGCGTCGGCACCGCCCAGTCGTTCGCCACCGCCCTGGACGTCGTCGCCCCGGGCGGGGCCGTCGGCTGGGTGGGCCTGCCGCACGGCGTCGACCTGGACCTGTCCCGGGTGTTCGCCCGCAACATCACCCTGGCCGGGGGCATCGCCCCGGTCCGGGCCTACATCCCGACCCTGCTGCCCGACGTGCTGGCCGGCACGGTCGACCCCGGCGTGGTCTTCACCGACACCCTGGGCCTGAGCGAGGTCGCCCGTGCCTACCGGCTGCTCGACACCCGCCAGACCGTCAAGCCCCTGCTCGACCCGACCCGCTGACCCGGTGCGGGCCGCGGATTCGACGCTGCTGTCCACCGCGCTGGCCCGGCTGCTCCGCGGTCCGACAGACCGCACGATTGCGACCCAGCGTTCCGCGCTTGTGCCCGACCAGCACGAAGGTCCCGATGCAGCGGGTACTGCCCTGGGGTAGTACCCCGTTGCCCCGCTCGGGGCAGGCGGGGTACTGTGGTGGTATGACTGAGATGGTGGTGGACACCGATGCGCGTGGCCGGGCCTCGTTGGGACGACCAGGGCGTCGGTATCTGATGCACGAGGACGCTGACGGGACGATCGTCCTCGAACCGGCGACTGTCATCACCGACCTGGAACGCCGTTTCCTGACCAACACTGCTCTGCAGGCTCAGATCGCCGAGGCCCGCGAGCATCCGGAGCGACAGGTCCCACGTCGGCGTCGCAGGCTCGACCCGTGACCCGACAGGTATTCCTCGACCCTGTCCCGGCTGGTGCGCTCGACACCCTGTGGAACCGGAACGACCGTGTGGCCGACGCTGTCGAGGAGGCCCTCGACTGGATCGAGGCCGAACCGCCCGACCCGCGGGCGACCCGCCGCCGCTTCAGCAACGGTATCTGGGTGGTCACCGTCCACGCCGCCGGAGAGGACTGGACGATCCTCTGGGAAGAACCAGACCCCGGACGTCCTGTGGTCCGGCACATCGCTGAGACCACCAGTATCTGACCCGACTGGTCATCGCCTGCGTCAGTGGGCCCCGCGCAGCCGTCGGACACTGGCGATCAGGACGTCGAGCTCCCGGACGCGCAGCCAGCGCAGGACGGCCAGGTAGACCCCAGCCATCACCGACCCGACCAGGACGCACAGGGCGACAGCCTCGGCCCACCCTTCCCATCCGGCGCGGTCCACCAGTCCGGCGGCACGCAGACCGGTCAGTGCGACCCAGCCGATACCGGCCGCGACGATTACCGCGAGGGTGGCCCGCAGGTAGGTGCGCAGGATGGCGCCGCCGCGCACCGGCCCGATACGTCGTCTCAGGCCGACCAGGGCCATGACCGCGGCGAGCAGGTACGACGCCGACATGGCCAGGGCAGCCCCGGCGACCCACTGCGAGGCAGGCAGCAGGAACCGCACCCCGAGCGTCCCGAGCACCACCACTGCCGCCATCGCCACCGTCACCGGGACCAGGCCACGGGTGGCGTCGTAGGCGTAGTAGACCCGTTGACAGGCCGACCACACGCCGAGTGCGGGCAGGCCGACCATGAACATCACGACGACCTGCGTCAGTGCAGGCGCGTCCGCGGCGGTCGTCGTGGGGAAGACGGCCCGGACCAGCGGCCCGGCCAGCAGCACCCCGGCCGCGCTCGCGACGATGGTGAACAGCCCGATCGCCCGCACGCTGCGGGAGAGGGTAGCGGCGGCGGCCTGGTGGTCCCGGTCGGCCGCCTGGGCGGACAACCGGGGGAGCAGGGCGGTCAGCAGCGACACCGTGACCAGCGAGTGCGGCAGCATGACCAGCAGGTTCGCGTTGTTGTAGACGGCCAGACCGGCGACGGGACCGGACTGCGCGCCCGCCGCGGCGGCGACCCGGCTGACGACGACGAACCCGACCTGGGCGACGAGCAGGGCGAGGAACGTCCACCAGGCGGCACCCCCGGCGGCCCGCAGCCCCACCCCGCGCCAGCGCCAGCCGAACCGGTAGTCGACACCCGCCCGGCGCAGCGCCGGGACCAGGACCAGCGCCTGGACGGCGATCCCGAGGGTCGCACCGCCCGCCAGCACCGCGATCTGCCCCGGGGTCCACAGCTGCGGTTCCGGGGGGTGGTCCTGCCAGGCCCCGTACCGGGCGGCGAACACGGCGAACGTCGCGATGGCCACGACGTTGTTCGCCACCGGCGCCCACATGAACGGCCCGAACGAGCCCCGGGCGTTGAGTACCTGCCCCAGCAGGGCGTAGACGCCGTAGAAGAAGACCTGCGGCATGGTCCACCAGGCGAACGCGACCGTCAGGCCGAGGTGGTTCCGGTCTGGTCCCTGCCCGTACAGCGCGACGACCAGCGGTACCGCGGCGGTGAGCGCGACCGTCATCACGGCCACGGCGACCAGACCGAGGCTGAGCACCCGGTTGACGTACTCCTGCCCGGAGCCGCGCTGGTAGGCCCGGACGATCTGCGGCACCAGCACCGCGGACAGCGTCCCGGAGACCAGCAGGCCGTACAGCACCGTCGGCAGGCTGTTGGCGAGCGTGAACGCGTTGGCCGCGGTCGAGGTCTGGCCGATCAGCCAGATCAGCACCAGGTTGCGCACCTGCCCCAGCACCCGGGACGCGCCCGTCCCCGCCACCATGACGGCCGCACCACGCCTGACGCTGCTGCTCACGCCAGCACCGTAAGTATCCCCGGCGGCCCGACAGGCCCAGGTGCGTGATCCTTCACAGCGGTGGTGCAAGACTTCCACAGGACCCAACCCGTGAGGCACGGAGCAGCAGACTCTGCGGCTCGTAACGACCTGGTGCGTGGTCGCGGATCAGTGCCGGGGCAGGTTGGTGCGGTCGGCGGCCCGCGTCAGGAAGTCGTGCAGCACCGCTTCGTAGGGTTCGGCGTCGCTGTGGTCGTCCACTGAGGCGTGGCCCAGCAGCCGCAGGTAGTAGTAGTCGGCGACGATCTCGCCCTGCTGCTCCATGTCGTAGTCGGCCAGGCGTCGTCCCGGGTCGAGGGCGTAGGTGTAGCGCACCGTCCAGCGCATGGCGCCGCGGCGCAGCACCGGGTAGCCGAGCTGGTGCTGCCAGATGTGGACCATCTCGTGCACGAACCAGCGCTGGTCCAGGTCAGGGGCGGCAGCGAAGTCCGGCCGGTAGAAGGGGACCGGGAAGTAGACCTGGCCGTTGGGCGTCACGGCCATGTTCGCGGGCTGACGGCCGAGCAGCAGCGGGTACCCGTGGTTGTGCACCCGCACGGTGGTCACGTCCACCGCGCCGCCGAACACGAGACGGACCGTCGAGACCTCACCGGCCGTGAGCCGTCGTCGCTGGGCCGTGGCGCCCCACGGCACGCATCTCGACGTGGGCACGGGTGGCGGGGCGGTGGTGGGCACGGTTCGTCATGGTACGCACCCGGTCCGGCGAGGGACGAGCTTCTGTCCGGGGGACGAATCTCCTGCTTCGTCCCTCGTGCGGAAGCTCGTCCCTCGCCCGGGGACGTGCCTCCGTCCGGCCCGTCGGTCGGATGCTTCGGCCACACGCCCGTACGATGGTCAGGCTCGCGATGGAGAAGACCCCGCTGGCGGGGCATGAGCTGGGAGTGTGCGCGTGGCGGCGATCGTCGACAAGGTCCTGCGGATGGGTGAGGGCCGCATCCTCAAGCAGCTGAAAGGGCTGGCCGACCAGGTCAACGCCCTGGAGGACGGCCTGGAAGAGCTCACCGACCTCGAGCTGCGGGAGGAGACCGACCGGTTCCGGGAGCGGTACAGCGACGGGGAGTCGCTGGACTCGCTGCTGCCCGAGGCGTTCGCCGTGGTCCGCGAGGCCTCCCGTCGCACCCTGGGCCAGCGCCACTTCGACGTGCAGATCATGGGCGGCGCGGCGCTGCACCGGGGCAATATCGCCGAGATGAAGACCGGTGAGGGCAAGACGCTGGTCGCCACCCTGCCGGCCTATCTCAACGGGCTGTCCGGCAAGGGCGTGCACGTCGTCACCGTGAACGACTACCTGGCGTCGTACCAGAGCGAGCTCATGGGCCGGGTGTTCCGGTTCCTGGGCATGTCGACCGGGTGCATCCTCGGCCAGATGCCGCCGGCCGAACGGCGCAAGCAGTATGCCGCGGACGTCACCTACGGGACCAACAACGAGTTCGGCTTCGACTACCTGCGTGACAACATGGCGTGGAAGATGGAGGACCTCGTCCAGCGCGGGCACAGCTACGCGATCGTCGACGAGGTCGACTCGATCCTGATCGACGAGGCCCGGACCCCGTTGATCATCTCCGGCCCGGCCTCCGGCGACGTCAACCGGTGGTACACCGAGTTCGCGAAGGTCGTGCTGCGCCTGGACCGTGACCGCGACTACGAGGTCGAGGAGAAGAAGCACACCGTCGGGATCCTGGAGCCAGGGATCGAACGGGTCGAGGACTACCTGGGCATCGACAACCTGTACGAGTCGTTGAACACCCCGCTCATCGGGTTCCTCAACAACGCGATCCGGGCCAAAGAGCTGTTCAAGCGGGACAAGGACTACGTGGTGCTCGACGGTGAGGTGCTCATCGTCGACGAGCACACCGGCCGCATCCTGCCTGGTCGGCGCTACAACGAGGGGATGCACCAGGCGATCGAGGCCAAGGAGGGCGTGGCCATCAAGGCCGAGAACCAGACCCTGGCCACGATCACGCTGCAGAACTACTTCCGCATGTACGACAAGCTGGCCGGGATGACCGGTACCGCGGAGACCGAGGCCGCGGAGTTCATGGGCACCTACAAGCTGGGCGTCGTACCGATCCCGACCAACCGGTCGATGGTCCGCATCGACAACAAGGACCTGGTCTACAAGGGCACCGAGGGCAAGTTCGCGGCCGTCGTCGAGGACATCGTGGAACGGCACGCCAAGGGCCAGCCGGTGCTGGTCGGCACCGCCAGCGTGGAGACCTCCGAGCACCTGTCCGCGCTGCTGAAGCGCGCCGGGGTGCCGCACCACGTGCTCAACGCCAAGCAGCACGCCCGGGAGGCGGATATCGTCGCCCAGGCCGGGCGCAAGGGGCAGGTCACGGTCGCGACGAACATGGCCGGGCGCGGTACGGACATCATGCTGGGGGGCAACGCCGAGTTCATGGCCGTCGCGGCGCTGAGAGAGGCCGGGCTGGACCCGACAGAAAATGCTGCCGAGTACGAGGCGGCCTGGCCTTCGACCCTGGAGAGCGCCAAGGCGGCTGTCGCCGCCGAGCACGACGAGGTCGTCGCCCTGGGCGGGCTGTACGTGCTGGGCACCGAGCGTCACGAGTCGCGGCGGATCGACAACCAGCTGCGCGGTCGGTCGGGCCGCCAGGGAGACCCGGGGGAGTCCCGGTTCTACCTCAGCCTCCAGGACGACCTCATGCGGCTGTTCAACTCCGGCCTGGCCGAGTCGATGATGGCCCGCACCGGGTTCCCCGAGGACCTGCCGCTGGAGTCGAAGATGGTCACCCGTGGTATCCAGTCGGCCCAGGCGCAGGTGGAGTCCCGCAACTTCGAGATCCGCAAGAACGTCCTGAAGTACGACGACGTGATGAACCGCCAGCGCGAGGTGATCTACGCCCAGCGTCGTCAGGTCCTGGAGGGCGACGACCTGCACGACGAGGTGACCGGGTTCCGCGAGGAGGTGCTGCGCGACTACGTCGCCCAGGCCACTGTCGAGGGTCACCCCGAGGAGTGGGACCTGGACGCGCTGTGGACGGCGCTGCGCACGGTGTACCCGGTGTCGATCACCACCGACGAGGTGGTCGCGCAGGCCGGGGGAGCGCGCCTCCTGACACCAGAGCTCATCGAGCGCGAGGTGCTCTCCGACGCGCGTGTGGCCTACGACGAACGGGAGCAGCAGCTGGGCCCCGAACAGCTGCGCGAGCTGGAGCGTCGGGTCACCCTGTCGGTGCTGGACCGCAAGTGGCGCGAGCACCTGTACGAGATGGACTACCTCAAGGAGGGCATCGGGCTGCGGGCGATGGCCCAGCGCGACCCCCTGATCGAGTACCAGCGCGAGGGCTACCAGCTGTTCGGCGCCATGATCGACGCGATCAAGGAAGAGACCACCAGCTACCTGTTCAACCTCCAGGTCCAGGTGCAGACCGACGAGGTCCAGGACGCACCAGACACCGGCGCTGCCCAGCCAGCGCAGGCTCAGCCGACCCAGGCCCAGCCGACCCAGGCCCAGCCGCCCGCAGGTCAGGCAGGGCGGCGTCCGGCACCGCGGCTGGTGGCCAAGGGCCTCGACGGGCCCGAGAAGCAGATGCCGTTGCAGTACTCCGCGCCCAACGAGGACGGCGAGGCCGAGGTCCGGTCCGACCGGGGTGGCCAGGCCAGGCTGCGCAGCCCCCAGGGCTCGGCCGACGGCGCCCCGGCCGGGGCGGCCAACCGGGAGGCCCGGCGGCGGGCAGCCAAGCAGGCCCGACGCAAGCGCTGACCGGTGTCCTGCACCGGGAACCCGGCGCAGGACGTCAGGCCAGCTCGAGCGCAGTGACCCGCCACAGGCCGTGGTGCGGTTCCAGCCGCATCGCCATCGCCCGGGTGCGCCGCGAGTCGTCTACGGTGGCGGCGACCTCGACGGCCGGGCCCAGGTCGCACGTCACCAGGCGGCGGACCACCGGGACGCCGTAGACGGCGGTCGACGCCGCCGACAGGCGCGCCCGCTGACGCAGGCAGGCCAGGACCCGGGGAGCCACCCAGCGGGCCACCTGGCTGGGGGAGCGGGCCCCGACGCACACCTCGACCAGGGGGCCGCACAGGGTCTGGGCCACCTGGGTGGCGTCAGCGGCGGGTGGCGCTGGCGGGTCGTCGGCCCACAGCGGCGCGGCGGTGCGGACGACGACGATCCGTTCGGCGAGCGTCAGCACCCGGGCTGGTGGATCAGCCGAGGCCACCGGGGCGGGGCGGTCCGGGCGCGGTACGGGACGGATCCGTGGTGCACCGGTGGTGCGGACGACGCTCATGACCGGGCGTTCGGTCGTGTGCCGTCAGCCTCCCAGGTATCGGCTACCCAGGTGTCTGGATGCGGCGTGCACGTGCGCGTTCCCATGGGTGCCCCCTGCTGACCAGCGCCGTGAGACGTTTGTCTCCGACTGATAGTGCAAGCCTGCCACAGGCGAGGGTCCCGGTGGGCCGGTTCGGGACAGCAGTTTCCGCGGTGCGTGCCGCAGCCGACCGGTTCTGTGGTGACGACGAAGGCCCGGTCCTGGTGGACCGGGCCTTCGTGGGCGTACCCCCGACGGGATTCGAACCCGTGCTACCGCCGTGAGAGGGCGGCGTGCTAGGCCGCTACACAACGGGGGCAAGCTGTCTGGTGAGCCAGACGGACCAGCATCGTACCGCACATGCTGTGCTGCCGAAGCCAACCGCTGGGGTGCCAGGACTCGAACCTAGACTAAGTGAACCAGAATCACTCGTGCTGCCGATTACACCACACCCCATAGGGCATGACTTCCGGGCCGTGACGTGGTGCTGGGACCGGAGGTCGTACCGCCGAGGTACCTTACCCGAGCCAGGGACCACCGGTCCAACCGACTGGGCCGGGCGAGTCCTGGCGGCTGGTTCTGACTGCTGTCGGACAACCGACAAAGACGGACGAACCGAGGGCGAGAACCCCATCATGCCCGGGGCACGAAGCCGATCTCCGAGACGTCGTACCAGAGCAGGTCACGCGCGTCCAGGCGGTCGCGGGCGGACTGGTCGCCTCCGGCCGCGGCGGCGACGTCGGCTGCCGCCTCCGGCTCGTCCACCAGCAGGCACGCCACCTGGGCGGGTGCCACTGGACCGGACAGGACCACCGCAGTGGCTGGCCCGTCAGGCGCCGGACGAGCAGCCTCGACGTCGGCGGCCACCACGACGCGTTGCCGCGGGGCTGCCGGATCGGCCGCCAGGGCGGCCAGGGCGTCGTCGGCTGCCGCCAGCTGGGCGACGTACTCCAGGCCCTCGTCGTCGGTATCG
Organism: Micrococcales bacterium; assembly: GCA_009777345.1. GTDB lineage: Bacteria > Actinomycetota > Actinomycetes > Actinomycetales > Cellulomonadaceae > Cellulomonas. The sequence continues at coordinate 35,905 of WRMB01000012.1, forward strand.
GGCAGGGCCGCACGCAGCGCGACCGTCACCGCATGGGCCTGACGCACCGTCAGGTCCGCACCAGGTTGCACCGCGTCCAGGGTCGTCGGGAGGTATACGCGCACGCCTCCAGTGTGCCTCAGCCGGGTCGTGGCCGGATTCGGGATAGTTCGTGCCAGACTGTGCCCATGGCTGCGCGGTTCCTCACCCTCACAGACGTGACCGAAGTACTGAACATCTCCATGTCTCAGGCACGTGCACTCGTCAGGTCCGGCGAGCTGGAGGCCATCCAGATAGGCGGGCGCGGGGTGTGGCGCATCGAGGACGCCAAGCTCGAGGAGTACATCGCGCGCTGCTACGAGCACAACCGCGAACGCACCCAGCAGCCCATCTGACTGTTCTGCCCGACTGGCAAGTGCGCGGCGTGCTGTCGAGCAGGTCGTCGACTGCGGGGCGTGCAGGCGGCCGGGTTCAGGTATTCCGGGAGGCTGGAGACGGAGATTGGTGGCGGTGGCCAGAGCGGGCGCCATACATATCAGTCGCCGGCGCGGCGCAGGACCTCGGTGAGCTTGTTGGCGGCGGAGACGACCGCGGCGGCGTGCAGGCGGCCGGGCTGACGGGTCAGGCGCTCCAGGGGGCCGGAGACGGAGACGGCGGCGATGACCCGGCCGGACGGGGCGCGCACCGGGGCGGAGACCGAGGCGACGCCGATCTCGCGTTCGGAGACCGACTGGGCCCAGCCGCGGCGGCGCACCCCGGACAGGATGGTGGCGGTGAACTTCGCGCCCTGCAGGCCCCGGTGCAGCCGGTCGGGTTCTTCCCAGGCGAGCAGCACCTGGGCGGCGGACCCGGCGAGCATGGACAGCGTCGCGCCGACCGGGATCGAGTCGCGCAGGCCGATCGGCCGTTCGGCGGCGGCGACGCAGATCCGCATATCGCCCTGGCGCCGGTACAGCTGGGCAGACTCGCTGGTGTGGTCGCGCAGCGCCGCGAGCACCGGGTTGGCGGCGGCGAGCAGGCGGTCCTCGCCGGCAGCGGTGGCCAGCTCGGACAGGCGCGGCCCGAGCACGAACCGGCCCTGCATGTCCCGGGCCACCAGACGGTGGTGCTCCAGCGCGACCGCCAGCCGATGGGCCGTGGGTCGGGCAAGATGGGTGGAGGCCACCAGCTGTGCCAGCGTGGCCGGACCGGCCTCCAGTGCGGCCAGGACCGCTGCAGCCTTGTCAAGTACGCCGACTCCGCTAGAGTTGTCCATGGATCGATACTGGCGTCTCGAAGGCTGAGATGCAAGAACCTTCAGGGTGAATCGTCGCCAGTCTTTCGGTCCGAGCGATGATTCGTAAGACCGCGGTGAGGACACGAAGGAGACGTGCGATGGGTCGGACCTTGGCCGAGAAGGTGTGGGACGCGCACGTCGTGCGCCCCGAAGGCGGTGCTGCGGACGGCGTCCCCGACCTGCTCTATATCGACCTGCACCTGCTGCACGAGGTCACCAGTCCGCAGGCCTTCGAGGGCCTGCGCCTGGCCGGGCGCCCGGTCCGTCGTCCGGACCTGACCATCGCCACCGAGGACCACAACACCCCGACCCTCGACATCGACCTGCCGATCGCCGACCTCACGTCGCGCACCCAGATCGACACGCTGCGGGCCAACGCCGCGCAGTTCGGCATCCGGCTGCACTCCCTGGGCGATGCCGACCAGGGCATCGTGCACCAGGTCGGCCCCCAGCTGGGCCTGACCCAGCCGGGCCTGACGGTGGTCTGCGGCGACTCGCACACCTCGACCCACGGCGCGTTCGGCGCCCTGGCGTTCGGTATCGGCACCAGCGAGGTGGAGCACGTGCTGGCCACCCAGACCCTGCCGCTGGCGCCGTTCCGGACCATGGCGGTCAACGTCACCGGCGTGCTGCCGCCGGGCGCGTCGGCCAAGGACATCATCCTCGCGGTCATCGCCAAGATCGGCACCGGCGGGGGTCAGGGCCACGTCATCGAGTACCGCGGCGCGGCGATCCGGGCGCTGTCGATGGAAGGTCGGATGACGGTCTGCAACATGTCCATCGAGGCTGGTGCCCGGGCGGGCATGATCGCCCCCGACGAGACCACGTTCGCCTACCTCAAGGGCCGACCGCACGCTCCCGAGGGCGCCGACTGGGACGCTGCTGTCGCGTACTGGCGCACCCTGCGCACCGACGACGACGCGGTGTTCGACACCGAGGTCGAGATCGACGCCTCCGCGCTGGAACCGTTCGTGACCTGGGGCACCAACCCCGGCCAGGGCCTGCCGCTGTCCGGTTCGGTGCCTGTGCCGGAGAACATCGCCGACGACGACGCCCGGACCGCGGCCCAGCGGGCCATCGAGTACATGGGCCTGGTGCCGGGCACCCCGCTGCGTGACATCGCGGTCGACACGGTGTTCATCGGCTCGTGCACCAACGGCCGGATCGAAGACCTGCGGGCTGCCGCGAAGGTGGTCAAGGGTCGGCGCAAGGCGGAGGGGGTCCGGGTCCTGGTGGTGCCGGCCTCGGCCCGGGTCCGTCTGCAGGCCGAGGCTGAGGGCCTGGACCGGGTCTTCACCGAGTTCGGCGCCGAGTGGCGCAACGCCGGGTGCTCGATGTGCCTGGGCATGAACCCCGACCAGCTGGCGCCGGGGGAGCGGTCGGCCTCGACGTCGAACCGCAACTTCGAGGGCCGGCAGGGCAAGGGCGGGCGCACCCACCTGGTCTCGCCGGTGGTCGCGGCGGCCACCGCGGTGCGCGGCACCCTGTCGTCGGTGACCGACCTGGACCTGCCCGCCGGTACCGACCTGTCCGAGCTCGACGGCAGCCCGCTGCCGGTCGTGAACGCCTGAGGAGCCCGCCATGGAGAAGTTCGCCCAGCACACCGGCGTCGGCGTCCCGCTGCGGCGCAGCAACGTCGACACCGACCAGATCATCCCCGCGGTGTACCTGAAACGGGTCAGCCGGACCGGTTTCGAGGACGCCCTGTTCGCCGCCTGGCGGGGTGACCCGTCGTTCGTGATCAACCAGCCCGCCTACGCCGGCGGCACCGTCCTGGTGGCCGGCCCGGACTTCGGCACCGGCTCCTCGCGTGAGCACGCCGTGTGGGCGCTGCACGACTACGGCTTCCGGGTCGTCATCTCGCCGCGCTTCGCCGATATCTTCCGCGGCAACGCCGGGAAGCAGGGCCTGCTGGCCGCGCAGGTGTCGTACGAGGACGTCGAGCTGCTGTGGAAGGTCCTGGAGACCCGTCCTGGCACCGAGGTCACCGTGGACCTGGAGGCCAGGACGGTCCGCTGCGAGGATGTCGTCGTGCCGTTCAGCGTCGACGACTACACCCGCTGGCGCCTCATGGAGGGCCTGGACGACATCGGCCTGACCCTGCAGCACGAGGCCGAGATCACCGCCTTCGAGGCCCAGCGCGAACCGTGGCGCCCGGTCACCCTGCCCGCCAAGCACCTGCCCGACCAGCCCATCGTCTCCGCCCGCGCGGTCTAGCAGACCGTCGCGCACGCCCACGGCAGCCTCCACGTCGAGACGCCCCACCCGATCGTCCGACTACCGGGTGCACCCGATCGGCGTGAATAGGACGTTTGCGGCACACTGGGCGGGCTGATGGGAGACGATGGCATCATGACCCACATGCTCTACGTCGACGGTGGCAACCCTCTGCACGGTGAGATCACGGTGCGCGGAGCGAAGAACTTCGTGTCCAAGGCGATGGTGGCGGCGCTGCTCGGCGAGGGGCCGAGCGAGCTGCGCAACGTGCCGAAGATCCGTGACGTCCAGGTGGTCTCCGAGCTGCTGGAGCTGCACGGGGTGCGGGTCGGCTACTGCCCGGAGGCGGGGGTCGTCGAGCTGGACCCGCGCCACGTGCAGACCCCGATGGTCGCAGGCATCGACACCCTGGCCGGGGCCAGCCGCATCCCGATCCTGTTCTGCGGGCCGCTGCTGCACCGGCTGGGCGAGGCGTTCATCCCCGATCTGGGCGGGTGCCGGATCGGCGGGCGGCCGATCGACTTCCACCTGGAGATCCTGCGCCAGTTCGGCGCCGTGGTGGAGAAGCGGGAGAACGGGGTCCACCTGTCGGCCCCCGAACCGTTGCGCGGCACGAAGATCTCCCTGCCGTACCCCAGCGTCGGGGCCACCGAACAGCTGCTGCTCACCGCGGTGCGGGCCGAGGGCATCACCGAGCTGTCCAACGCCGCCATCGAACCGGAGATCGCGGACCTGATCAACGTGCTGCAGAAGATGGGCGCGATCATCTCCGTGGACACCGACCGGGTGATCCGGATCGAGGGCGTGCAGCGGCTCGTGGGGTACACGCACACCGCGCTGCCGGACCGGATCGAGGCGGCCTCGTGGGCCTCGGCGGCCCTGGCCACCGGCGGCGACGTGTACGTGCGCGGGGCCCGGCAGGCCGATATGACGACATTCCTCAACACCTTCCGCAAGGTGGGCGGCGAGTTCGTCATCGACGACGACGGCATCAGCTTCTTCCACCCGGGGGCCGACCTGCACTCCATCCACCTGGAGACCGACGTGCACCCCGGGTTCATGACGGACTGGCAGCAGCCGCTGGTCGTCGCCCTGACCCAGGCGCGCGGGCTGTCGATCGTCCACGAGACGGTGTACGAGAAGCGGTTCGGGTTCGTCGAGGCCCTGGCCAGCATGGGGGCCACGATCCAGCTGTACCGCGAGTGCCTGGGCGGGCACGCCTGCCGGTTCGGCCAGCGCAACTTCTACCACTCGGCGGCGATCTTCGGGCCCACCCCGCTGTCCGCGGCCGATATCGAGGTGCCAGACCTGCGCGGCGGGTTCAGCCACCTGATCGCCGCGCTGGCCGCCAAGGGCCAGTCGGCGGTGCGCGGGATCAGCCTCATCGACCGCGGGTACGAACGGTTCACCGAGAAGCTGGACGCCCTGGGCGCCCAGTTCTCCCGCGAAGCGGACTGACCGTTCTGCCGTGACGCGGACGGCTGACGTCCTGGGCGTCGGGGGTCGACCCAGCCCGGTACCATCGCTTCTCATGCCCCCTGTGCGGCCTCGACCGGCGCGGTCCAACCGGACGTATCGCTCCATCGCCCACATCCTGCGCCCCGCCCTGCGGGCGATGACCCGTACCACCTGGTCGGGCGCCGAGCACCTGCCGACCGACCGGGGGTTCGTCGTCGCCACCAACCATGTCACCAACCTCGACCCGCTGACCGTGGCGCACTTCCTGTGGGACCACGGGTTCGCGCCGCGGATCATGGCCAAGCACTCGCTGTTCGGCGTGCCGGTGCTGGGCCGGGTGCTGCGCGGTATCGAGGCGATACCGGTGCACCGGGGCACTGCCGCCGGTGCGCGGTCGTTGGACGCTGCCGCCGCGGCGCTGGAGCGCGGCGAGTGCGTCCTGGTGTTCCCCGAGGGCACGCTCACCGGTGACCCAGACCTGTGGCCGATGCTGGGCAAGACCGGCGCCGCCCGGCTGGCGCTGGACACCGGGGCGCCGCTCGTCCCGGTCGCCCAGTGGGGAGCGCACCGGGTGCTGGCCCCGCGCGGCAAGGTGCTCAAGGCGGTCCCGCGCAGACCGGTCGGGGTGATCGCCGGTCCGCCGGTGGACCTCGACGACCTGCATGAGACCCGGGGTGCGGCCCAGACCGCGACGACCCGGCTGATGGCCCAGATCACCGACCAGCTGGCGCAGATCCGGGACGAACAGCCGCCGGACGGGGTCTGGGACCCCCGTACCAGGTCCCGGGTCGTCCGGTGAACCCCCGTCCGACGAGCAGGTCAGGCATGGTGGTGCCGACAGGCAGGTCACGCTTGGTGCCGACGCGGGCGGCGGTGATCGGTGCTGGCAGCTGGGGCACGACGTTCGCCGCCGTGCTGGCCGACGCCGGGTGCGAGGTGTCCGTGTGGGGCCGCGACGCCCAGGTGTGCGCGCAGATCGCGACACGGCACACCAACGAGGCGTACCTGCCCGGCGTGCGGCTGCCCGACACCGTGACCGGCGAGAGCGACCTGGTCGCCTGCGTGGCCGGGGCGGACCTGGTGGCCGTGGCGCTGCCGTCGCAGTCGGCGCGGGCGGTGCTGGCCCCCCTGGCCGAGCGGCTGGGCCTGCACACCGTGGTGGTCTCGCTGATGAAGGGCGTGGAGCTGACCACCGACCGGCTGATGAGCCAGCTGCTGTCCGAGACCCTCCGCGTGCCCGCCGACCGGATCGCCGTGGTCTCCGGGCCGAACCTGGCGCACGAGATCGCGGCCCGTCAGCCGACCGCGACGGTCGTCGCCGCGAGCAGCCCCGTCACCGCCGACCGGGTGGCGGCCGCGTGCGCGTCGTCGTACTTCCGGCCCTACACCAACGCCGACGTGGTGGGGGTCGAGCTGTGCGGGGCGGTGAAGAACGTCATCGCCCTGGCCGTGGGCATCGCCCAGGGGCGCGGCCTGGGGTACAACACCATGGCCACCCTGATCACCCGGGGGCTGACCGAGATCACCCGGCTGGGCCTGGCGCTGGGTGCGCAGGCCGCGACCTTCGGCGGCCTGGCCGGGATGGGCGACCTCATGGCGACCTGCGCCTCGCCGGACTCGCGCAACCACCGGCTCGGCACCTACCTGGGCCAGGGGGCGACGCTGGCCGACGCGCTGGTCGCCACCGGCGGTACCGCCGAAGGGGTGATGACCGCCCGGCCGGTGCACGAGCTGGCCCGGCGCCGGGGAGTCGACATGCCGATCACCGAGGCGGTGGCGGCGGTGCTGGACGGAGCCCTGTCGGTGGACGAGCTGGCGGTCCGGCTGCTGTCCCGGCCGCGCAAGGCCGAGCACACCGGGACGGTCCCGGTGGTCACAGAGCCCGGACGGTAGGTCCGGAAGTGAGGGAAACCGCGATGTCTGGTTCGATCCCGTGCCCTGACCGGCCGCGCGTGCTGGTGCTGTTCGGCGGTCGCTCCGGGGAGCACGCCATCAGCTGCGCTACCGCCGGGGGGGTGCTGGCGGCCATCGACCGGGAACGGTACGACGTGCTGGCCGTGGGCATCACCCGCGACGGACGGTGGGTGCTGGCCGACGACGACCCCGCGCACTGGGTGATCCGGCCTGGTCACCTGCCGCAGGTCGCCGACGCCACTGCCCAGGTCGAGCTGGTGCAGGGCGGCAGCCGCGTTGTGCAGCTGGTCGAACCGGGGCTGGCGCCCAGGCAGATCGGCACCGTGGACGTGGTGTTCCCGCTGCTGCACGGGCCCTACGGGGAGGACGGTACGCTCCAGGGCCTGCTGGAGCTGGCTGACGTGCGGTACGTCGGGGCAGGGGTGCTGGCCTCGGCCGTCGGCATGGACAAGCAGATGATGAAGGTGGTGCTCGCCGGGAACGGGCTGCCCGTCGGACCGTTCCGGACCGTGCGGGCCGACCAGGTGGCCCGCGACCTGCCCGGGGTGCTGGCGGACCTGGCCGGGCTGGGCCTGCCGGTGTTCGTGAAACCGGCCCGGGCCGGGTCGTCCCTGGGGATCTCCCGGGTGGACGACGCCGCGGACCTGCCCGCCGCGCTGGCCGAGGCCGCGCAGCACGACCCGAAGATCGTCGTCGAGGCTGCGGTCGTCGGCCGGGAGGTCGAGTGCGGGGTGCTCGGTGGCCGCGACGGCGCCCGGCCGCGCGCCTCCGTGCCCGGCGAGATCGTCGTCACCGACCCCGCGCACACCTTCTACGACTACCAGGCCAAGTACTTCGACGAGAACAGCGTCCGGCTGTCCTGCCCGGCCGATCTGCCGCCGCAGGTGACCGCCGCCGTGCAGGACGTGGCGGTCCGCACCTTCGAGGCTCTGGACTGCGAGGGCATCGCCCGGGTCGACGTGTTCGTCACCGCCGACGGCCAGGTGGTCGTCAACGAGATCAACACCATGCCCGGCTTCACCCCGTACTCGATGTACCCGACGATGTGGCAGGCCTCGGGGGTCAGCTATCCCGAGCTGGTGGACGAGCTGGTCCAGCTGGCCCTGAACCGTCCGACCGGGCTGCGCTGAGCCTGGCTGAACCTTTGGGTCAGGAGACCTGGTGTCCTTGGGGGCAGGGCAGCGGGGACGGTTCCTACCAGGACAGTGGGTACCAGGACAGTGGGGACGGTTCCCACTGTCTTGCTCTGTGTGTTGCAGTGTGATGACCGGCGTGTCTTTGGGTCTTAAGTCCCATGCGTCGGTGCGGCTGGCCGTGCGCGGGTGGACGGCAGAACGCGGTGGTGTACACACAGGCCCGGTCCAGGTCCATGACGAAGCGGGCGGTATGGGTACATTCTGTCTCGGCCTCAGTCAGAGGGGTCAGCCCGAATGTCTTGGAGGAACGTCATGATCCGTCGAGTCCCTGGCCCCGTCCTGCGCGAGGTCGCCGCCCGGGCCGCGTCCGCCGGTCTGTCCCGCCGGGCCTTCCTGGGGCTGGCGGGAGCCGCTGGTGGCACGGCTGCTCTGACAGCCTGCGGGATGCCGGGCGGGAGCTCGAGCTCGCAGCTGCGCTGGGGGAACTGGCCGCTCTACCTGGACCAGTCCGACGACGGGAGGAGCTACCCCTCGCTGGACGACTTCGAGGAGGCGACCGGGATCGGTGTGCAGTACCTGGAAGACATCGAGGACAACAAAGCGTTCTTCGGCAAGGTTCGCAGAATGCTGGACCTCGGCCAGGACATCGGGTACGACCTGGTGGTACTCACCGACTGGATGGCGGGCCGGTGGGTAAGGGCTGGCTATACGCAGGAATGGGACCGTACGGCCATGCCGAACACGGTGGAGAACCTGGCACCGCATCTGGAGGACATTCCCTTCGACCGTGGCCGGACTCGCACGATGCCGTGGCAGTCAGGTCTGACCGGGCTGGCCTGGAACAAGGAGAAAGTCCCTGGTGGGATACGCAGCATCGACGACCTGTGGGCACCAGAGCTCGCGCAGAAGGTCGTGCTCGGTGCGGAGAAGGACGACACGATCGGACTGGTCATGTGGTCGCAGGGCGTCGATCCGTCCGGCGACTGGGGCGATGACGAGTTCGGTGCCGCTGTGGAGGTCGTGGAACGATACGTGAAGAACGGGCACGTCCGGGCCGTCAGGGGCAACTCCTACAAGGAGGACCTGGTCAGCGGCGACGTCTGGGCGACCGTGGCGTACAGCGGTGATATCTTCCAGCTCAACGAAGAGTCGCGCGCCGACAGCGACTTGTTCGAGTTCGCGGTGCCGGAAGCGGGCGGCCTGCTGTGGAGCGACTGCTTCGTGGTGCCGTCGGGAGCCGACCGGGTGGCGGACGTGCAGAAGCTCATCGACTTCTACTACGACCCCCTGGTGGCCGCGACGGTGGCGGCCTGGGTCAACTACATCACGCCGGTGGTCGGTGCCCAGGAGGCTATGGCTGATATCGATCCGGAGCTGGCCGAGAGCGAGGCGATATTCCCGACCGAGAAGACGCTGTCCCGCACCGCGGTGTTCCGCACGCTGACTCCCGAAGAGAACGCCCGGTACGACGACCAGTACCTCACGGCGACGGGAGGATGACGGTGGCAGCCCCACGTGCCAGGACGGACCGACGGGTGCCTGGGTCGGTGCGCCGGCTGGCCGCCCGTGCGGACGAGGCAGGTCTGTCGCGGCGGGCCTTCCTGGCTCTGCTGGGTGCCACGGGCGGTCTGGCGGCCTGCGGCCAGGACGACCGGCGCTCCTTCCGGAGCGGGCGCGGCGTGCCCGGCTACCTGCGATGGGGCAACTGGCCGCTCTACCTGGACGAGTCGCACGGGTCGCACCCTACCCTCGAGCAGTTCCAGGAGGAGTCCGGGATCGAGGTTATCTACCTGGACAGCATCGGCGACAACGACGGTTTCTACTCGGCTGTCCGGAACCGGCTGAACAACAACCAGGACATCGGGTACGACCTGGTGGTCCTTACCGACTGGATGGCGGCTCGGTGGCAGCAGCGCGGTTTCACCAAGGCGTGGGACCGTGCGATGATGCCCAAGACCGCGAATCTGCTGCCCGAGCTCGGAGGCGTTTCTTTCGACCCGGGTCGGACATGGTCGATGCCGTGGCAGTCGGGACTGACAGGACTGGCGTGGAACATGCGCGAGGTGCCTGGTGGGATCCACAGCGTCGACGACCTGTGGTCGCCGGACCTCAGAGGTCGGGTCGACCTCATGGTCGAGCTGGACGACACCATCGGGCTGGTCCTGTGGTCGCAGGGCGTGGATCCGTCGAGCGACTGGGGCGACGACCAGTTCGGTGCCGCCCTGGAGGTGGTCGAGCAGCACGTGGGCGACGGTCACGTCCGGGGCGTCAAGAACAATCTCAACTACCAGATCGACCTCACCTCCGGGAGCGCACTGGCGTGCGTGGCGTACAGCGGTGACATCCTGCAGCTCAACCTCGAGGCACGTGAGGACGGGGCCGAGGAGGACCCGTACGGTTTTGCCGTTCCCGACTCTGGTGGGCTGCTGTGGAGCGACAACTTCCTCGTGCCGTACACCTCGGACCGGGTGGAAGAGTCCCAGAAGCTCATCGACTTCTACTACGACCCGCATGTGGCGGCGACGGTGGCGGCCTGGGTCAACTACATCACGCCGGTGGTCGGCGCCCAGGAGGCCATGGCTGATATCGACGAAGAGCTGGTCGAGAACGAGACGATCTTCCCCACCAAGGAGACCCTGGCTCGGACCACGGTGTTCCGTCCGCTCGACGAGGCGGAGGACGCCCAGTACAGCAGCGAGTTCGCCAGGGCGACAGGAGGGTGAACGAGGGTGTGGCTCGGCGGCCGGTGAGACGGTCCGGCTCTAGACGGTCACAGCCGGTCCCAAGCCCGCGTCAGGACGTCACGCAGGATCCGTTCCATCTCGTCGAACTCAGGCTGCCCCACGGTCAGCGGCGGCGCCAGCTGGATCACCGGGTCGCCGCGGTCGTCGGCCCGGCAGTACAGGCCCGCCTCGAACAGGGCTGGGGAGACGAAGCCCTTGAGCACCCGCTCGCACTCGGACTCGGTGAAGGTCTCGCGGGTGGTCTTGTCCTTGACCAGCTCGATGCCGTAGAAGAAGCCCGCGCCGCGCACGTCGCCGACGATGGGCAGGTCGAGCAGCTTCTCCAGGGTGGTGCGGAAGGCCGGGGCCTGCTCGTGCACGTGGTCGACGAGATGCTCGGACTCGAAGACGTCCAGGTTGGCCAGCGCGACGGCGCAGGACACCGGGTGCCCGCCGAAGGTGTAGCCGTGCAGGAACGTCTCGGACCCGTCGGCGAACGGCTCGTACACCTCGTCGGAGACGATCATCGCGCCGAGCGGCGAGTAGCCCGAGGTCATGCCCTTGGCGCAGGTGATGATGTCCGGCTGGTAGCCGAGCTCGGCCGAACCGAAGATCTCCCCGATCCGGCCGAAGGCGCAGATCACCTCGTCGGAGACCAGCAGCACGTCGTAGGCGTCGCAGATCTCGCGCAGCCGGTCGAAGTACCCGGGGGGCGGCGGGAAGCAGCCGCCGGCGTTCTGCACCGGTTCGGCGAACACCGCGGCCACCGTGTCCGGCCCTTCGATCTCGATGGCCTCGGCCACCCGGTCGGCGGCCCAGCGGCCGAAGGCCTTCGGGTCGTCGCGCAGCGACTCGTCGGCCCGGTAGAGGTTCGTGTTCGGCACCTTGACCGCTCCGGGCACCAGCGGTTCGTACATCATCTTGATATCGGGCAGGGAGGTCAGGGACAGCGCGCCGTGGGTGGTGCCGTGGTAGGCGACCGCCCGGGAGAGCACCTTCGTCTTGCGCGGCCTGCCGCGCAGCAACCAGTACTGCTTGGCCAGCTTCATCGCCGACTCCACGGCCTCGCCGCCGCCGGTGGTGAAGAACACCCGGTTCAGCGGCCCGGGGGCGTGGCTCGCCAGACGCTCGGCCAGCTCGACCGCGGTCGGGTGGGCGTAGGACCACAACGGGAAGAACGCCAGCTTCTCGGCCTGCTTGGCCGCGGCGGCGGCCAGCTCGGCCCGGCCGTGGCCCGCCTGCACCACGAACAGCCCGGCCAGGCCGTCGAGGTACTCCTTGCCCTGGGCGTCCCAGATCCGGTGGCCCGAACCCCGGACGATGACCGGGACCTCGTCGGCCCACCAGGCAGCCGACGTGAAGTGCGGCCACAGGTGGGCCCGGGCGGCGTCGGCCCAGGGCGTGCCCTGGCGGGTGGTGCTCTGGTCTGTCATCGGGTTCCCCAGTCGTACGGTTCGGCGGTCGCCTGGGCCGTCGTGTCGAGCACGGGCCGGGACGAGGTGGTCACTGCGCGATCGTGCCTGCTCGAGGGCGGTCGGCGCAAGGGGCCGACGTGGGACGTCCGATGCAGCGTGCTGCCCGGTGCATGTTCTAGGATCGGCCCGGATTGCGAAGTTTCGCCTGCCGTCTCACGGTGGTCGGTCCGACGGAGACCGGATCGGCGTCGCTGGACTGCCGCACCGGTGTCGTCTGCCTGCGAGAGGATGGTCATGAGCCCTGTTCTTCGGTCCGTGCCGCAGGAGGTGGCCGTGGGCGCCGGGGTCAGCGGTGCCTGAGCAGGCGCCAGCGCTGGAGCTGGCGGGGATCCGCAAGGAGTTCGGTTCGTTCGTCGCCGTCGAAGACCTCGACCTGCGGATCGAACCGGGGGAGTTCGTCGCCCTGCTCGGCCCGTCCGGGTGCGGCAAGACCACGACGCTGCGCATGGTGGCCGGGCTGGAGCAGCCGACCGCCGGGTCGGTGACCATCGGCGGGACGGACATGACGCGGGTGCGGGCCCACCGCCGCCCGGTGAACACGGTGTTCCAGAGCTATGCGCTCTTCCCGCACCTGACCGTCGCGGAGAACGTCGCCTTCGGGCTGCGCCGCCGTCGGGTCGACGGCCTGGCCGCGAAGGTGGCCGAGGCCCTGGAGCTGGTCGAGATGGGGCACCTGGGCAACCGTCGGCCGAGCCAGCTGTCCGGTGGGCAGGCCCAGCGGGTGGCCCTGGCGCGGGCCCTGGTGAACCGCCCGCAGGTACTGCTGCTGGACGAACCGCTGGGGGCCCTGGACCTGAAGCTGCGCAAGCAGATGCAGCTGGAGCTCAAGCGCATCCAGACCGAGGTCGGGCTGACCTTCGTGCACGTCACCCACGACCAGGAGGAGGCCATGACGATGGCCGACTGGGTCGCGGTGATGAACCACGGGTGGGTCGAGCAGATCGGCCCGCCCGAAGAGCTCTACTCGCGACCGCACACCGCGTTCGTCGCGAACTTCCTCGGCCAGTCCAACCTGCTGCCCGGCACGGTCACCGGCAGCGACGGCGACCGGATCGTGGTCAAGGTGGACGGCACGTCGTTCGCCGTGCCCAGGGACCGGGCGGTGCGCACCTCCGGCCGGGTGCTGGTCGGGGTGCGGCCGGAGAAGATCCGCCTGCTCACCGGCGACCAGGACGCCCCGCAGGGGCACAACCTCATCGGTCCCGGCGCCGTCACCGACGTCTCGTTCATGGGGATGAGCACCCAGTACCAGGTGGACGTGGCGGGGTTCGGCACCTTCGGCGTGTTCGCGCAGAACCTGGCCAGCGAGCCGCCCGTCGGCCTCGGCGCGCGGGTGAGCCTGGTCTGGGAGGTCGAGCACACCTTCGGCCTGGACGGTGACGAGGACCTGGCCGAGGGGGCCACCGACCTGGACGGCGAGTCGTGAGCCTCCTCGCCGGACTCGGCGGCGGCACGGCCGCGCGGCCGAAGGTCCGGGCCCGCTCCGGCCACCACTGGTGGCTGCTCGGACCGGGGCTGGTCTACCTGCTGCTGTTCTTCCTGGTGCCGGTGGTGCTGCTGCTGGTGACCAGCCTGAAGGTGCCGGTCGCGGGCGCCGAGCACGGGGAGTACGCCTTCGCGATGCACTGGCAGAACTACGGCGACGCGCTCAGCCAGTTCTGGCGGCCGCTGGTGCGGTCGTTCGGGTTCGCGGCCATCGCCACGCTGTTCGCCCTGGCCGTCGGGTACCCGATGGCCTACGCCATCGCGGTGCGGGCCCGGACGCGCCCGCTGCTGCAGGGGTTGCTGCTGGTGCTCGTCATCGCGCCGTTCTTCACCTCGTTCATCCTGCGCACCTGGGCCTGGCGGCAGATCCTGGCCGACCAGGGCCCCGTCGTCAGCGCCCTGCAGTGGTGGCACATCCTGCCGGCCGACGGGCGGCTGAGCGCGACCCCGTTCGCCGTGGTCTGGGGCCTGGTCTACAGCTTCTTGCCGTTCATGGTGCTGCCGATCTTCGCCAACCTGGGGCGGCTCGACCCCCGGATGCTGGAGGCCGGTGCCGATCTGTACGCCTCGCCGTTCACGACCTTCCGCAAGGTGACCTTCCCGCTGTCCCTGCCGGGGGTGGTGTCCGGCACGCTGCTGGTGTTCATCCCGGCGTCCGGTGACTACGTCAACTCCTCGCTGCTCGGCAACAGCACGAACGCCCAGATGATCGGCCAGGTCATCGACGCGCGGTTCCTCAACCTGTTCTACCCGACGGCCACGGCGCTGTCCACGATCCTCATGGTCGCCATCCTGGTCCTGGTCACCACGTACGTGCGCCGGTCGGGGACGGAGGACCTGCTGTGAGGCGCGCCCCGACAGCCGGGTGCCAGGCGGGTCCGACGGACCGGCCGCCGACCGCCGTGCGCCGACGGCGGCGTCTTCGCCTGGGCGACGCGATCGTCCCGGTGTTCACCGCGGTCGCCTTCGTCTACCTGCTGGTGCCGATCGGCTACACGGTGGCGTTCAGCTTCAACGACTATTTCAAGTCCAACATCATCTGGAACGGCTTCACCTGGGACAACTGGGCCAATCCGTGCGGCGCGCCCCGGGTGTGCGAGTCGTTCAGCACGTCGTTGCAGGTGGGTGCGGTCGCGACGGTCGGGGCGACGGCGCTGGGCACCCTGCTGGCCGTGGCGCTGGTCCGGTTCCGGTTCCGCGGCCGGGCGGCGGTGAACCTGCTGGTCTTCCTGCCGATGTCCACACCCGAGATCGTGCTCGGCTCCGCCCTGGCGGCACAGTTCCTGCTGGTGCGGGCCACCTACGGGTTCTGGACGATCGTGGCCGCGCACGTGATGTTCTGCATCAGCTTCGTCGTGGTCACCGTCAAGGCCCGGGTGGCCAGCCTGGACCCGGCGCTGGAGGAGGCCGCGGCTGATCTGTACGCCTCCCCGCTGGCGGCGTTCTGGCGGGTGACCTTCCCGCTGCTGCTGCCTGGGATCGGCGCGGCCGCGCTGCTGTCCTTCAGCCTGTCGTTCGACGACTACATCGTGACGAACCTCAACGCCGGATCGGTCAAGACGTTCCCGATGTTCGTCTACACCTCCCACCAGAAGGGCATCCCGGCGCAGGCCAACGTGCTGGCCACGATCATGTTCCTGATCGCGCTGCTCGCGGTCGCCCTCGCCCAGGTGTGGGCCGTGCGACGGCGGCGGCGGCAGGCCGCGGCCCACCCCCGGCACACCGTGGCACACCGGCCGTCGGCCGGGCGCGCTGTCCGGATACCGGCCCGGCCGACGGCGCTGGTCGCGCGTCCCCGGCTGGACGGGCCGCCGCAGGCCGCGCCCACCGAGCCGACGGTCCGGGTGCCCGGGCTGTCGGTGCAGGGGCACCGGCCGTTCTCCGTGGCGACCGTCGGGTCGGTCGGGGTCGTCGGTGGGGCGCTCGCGGTCCTGACAGCGCTGGTCCGGGTGCCGAACGCCTACGATGCCGATCTGCGCCGCTGGCTGGTCGTCCTCGGCGTCGCCGTGGTGGTTGCCGCAGTGAGCACCCTGCTGCTGCGGGGATCGCCCCGGGGGCGGACGGTGTACGCGGTGGTCGTGGGCGGTGGCGTCGTCGGGCTGGTCCTGGCCCTGACGGTCTACAGCGACGGCACGAGCCTAGGGCTGGTCGGGTTGCTGGTGGTCGCGCTGGCGTGCCTCTGGCTCGTCTTCACGCAGGCCGCGAACGAGTACTTCCGGCCGTCGTCGTAGCATCGGACGCTCCTGCGTGGTGCGGCCGGACCGATGTAGCTCTCAGCAGCAGGCACAATAGTGCCGACGAAGGAGGAGGGGTATGGGAAACGTCCTGATGTACGTCGTCGGGGTCGTCATCTTGGTCGTCGGCGTCCTGGTGTCGATCGGGCTGCACGAGATCGGGCACATGGTCCCGGCCAAGAAGTTCGGCGTCCGGGTCAGCCAGTACATGGTCGGCTTCGGCCCCACGATCTGGTCGAAGACCAAGGGTGAGACCGAGTACGGGCTGAAGTGGATCCCGCTGGGCGGGTACGTCCGCCTGGTCGGCATGTACCCGACGGACGAGGCGGTCGGCGCGAAGAAGCCCACCACCTGGTGGGGCCGGACGGCCGCCGACGCCCGGGCGGCCAGTGCCGAGGAGATCCACGAGGGTGAGGACCACCGGGCGTTCTACCGGCTGTCGACACCCAAGAAGCTGGTCGTGATGTTCGGCGGACCGGTGATGAACCTGCTCCTGGCCGTGGTGCTGATGGGCATCGTGATGGTCGGTATCGGTGTGCCGACGCAGACCACCACCATCGCGTCTGTCGAGGACTGCATCTTGGTCGGCGAGCAGACCAAGTGCCCAGCAGCCGCGGTCCCGGCCCCGGCCAAGACTGCTGGGCTGCAGCCGGGGGACGTGATCGTGTCCTGGGACGGGCACAAGGCCGACAGCTGGGCGGATGTACGCGGTGCGATCCGGGGTTCGTCGACCGTACCGGGGGTAGGCAAGGAGGTCCAGGTCGTCATCGAGCGTGACGGACGGCTGATGACGCTACCGATCACCGTCGAACCGGTATGCCGCGACAAGTCCGGGAAGGTGGTGAGCTGCGAGTCTGAGGCTGTGGTGTGCAGCGACAGATCTGGAAAAAAGGTGAAATGCACGTCCAGCGGTGCCACAAAGGCAGCCGGGTACGCGGGGATCGTTTCGGCCGAACGTACCCAGCGTAAGCCGGTCTGGGAGGTGCCCACGACGGTCGGGTCGATGGTGTGGCAGGTCGGGGACATCGTCGCCCATCTGCCGCAGCGGGTCTGGGACGTGGCCGACCGCACGATCAACGGTGAGGGCCGCGGTGAGGAGTCGGTGCTGAGCATCGTCGGCGTCGGCCGGATCGCGGGGGACACCACCTCGGTCGACGCCTCGGCCGACAGCCTCGTCTCCGGCCCGACCGACCGGATCCGGATGCTGCTGGGCGTCCTGGCTGCGCTCAACATCTCGCTGTTCGTGTTCAACCTGATCCCGTTGCCGCCGCTGGACGGTGGGCATATCACGGCGGCGCTGTGGGAGGGTGCCCGACGGCAGGTCTCACGTCTGCGGGGCCAGGTGCGCACCCGACCGGCGGACAGTGCCCGCCTGGTCCCCGTCGGCTACGCCATGTTCGTGCTCCTCCTGGCTATGGGTGTGATGCTGATCTGGGCGGACATCGTCAACCCCGTAAAGTTCACCTGAGGGGGCTGTGGCGAACTGGTGAACATCGCCTACCGCGGCCGGGAGCGCGCGTCGGCGGGTGGGCCGGTGGTGCGAGAATGACCGGGTGACAACCACCGTCGCCCTCGGGATGCCCACCCTTCCGCAGACTCTCGCGCCGCGCCGACCCAGCCGCAAGATCAGGGTCGGCCAGGTCGAGGTCGGCGGGGACGCGCCGGTCAGCGTCCAGTCGATGACCACTACGCCGACCGCGGACACCGACGCCACGCTGATGCAGATCGGTGAGCTGACCGCCGCGGGCTGCGATATCGTCCGGGTCGCGGTGCCCAGCGCCGACGACGCCGCCGCGCTGGCGACCATCGCCCGGGCCAGCTCCGTCCCGGTGGTGGCCGATATCCACTTCCAGCCCAAGTACGTCTATGCCGCGATCGACGCCGGGTGCGCCGCGGTGCGGGTCAACCCGGGCAATATCCGCCAGTTCGACGACCAGGTGAAGCAGATCGCCCAGGCGGCTGCCGCCGCGGGCGTGTCGCTGCGGATCGGGGTCAACGCCGGGTCGCTGGACCCGCGGCTGCTGGCCAAGTACGGCAAGGCCACGCCGGAGGCGCTGGTGGAGTCCGCGGTGTGGGAGGCCTCGCTGTTCGAGGAGCACGACTTCCACGACTTCAAGATCTCCGTGAAGCACAACGACCCGGTGGTCATGGTGCGGGCCTACCGGCTGCTGGCCGAACGGGGCGACTGGCCGCTGCACCTGGGCGTGACCGAGGCGGGCCCGGCCTTCCAGGGCACCGTCAAGTCGGCCACGGCCTTCGGTGCGCTGCTGTCGCAGGGCGTCGGCGACACCATCCGGGTGTCGCTGTCCGCCCCGCCGGTCGAGGAGGTGAAGGTCGGTATCGCGATCCTGCAGTCGCTGAACCTGCGTCCGCGTCGGCTGGAGATCGTGTCGTGCCCGTCGTGCGGCCGGGCCCAGGTCGACGTGTACACGCTGGCCGAGCAGGTCACCGCAGGGCTGGCCGGGCTGACCGTGCCGCTGCGGGTGGCCGTCATGGGCTGCGTCGTCAACGGTCCTGGCGAGGCGCGGGAGGCCGATCTCGGCGTCGCCTCGGGCAACGGTAAGGGGCAGATCTTCGTGGCGGGCGAGGTCGTCGCTACGGTACCGGAGTCGCAGATCGTGCCGCGGCTGATCGCCGAGGCGGAACGGATCGCTGCCACCATGCCGCAGGACGAGTCTGGTGGAACCGGTCCGCAGGTCTTGGTCGGCTGATTCTGGTGTCTGGTATTGGCCGGTTATTGGTCGGATCGGGGGTTTCGGTGCGCCGCTGCCCATGACTTGGGGCAGACTGATGTCATGACGGTGCTGGGTACGCGCCCCAGCCTGCGGCTCGGTGCCCAGGTGCTCGGTGACTGTGACGTGCCTGAGGCGCTGCGGCTGTGCGCCGCCGACCCGGTCGCGTCGGTGCTGGCCTCGGCCCGTCTGCTGCTTGCCGCCCGGACCGGGCTGGCCCGCACCGCCAACCAGCTGTGGGGCTACACCGAGGACGGTCAGCTGCTCGCGGCCTGCCTGGTCAGTGCCAACCTGGTGCCGGTCGCCCCGGACCTGGACCCGGCGACCCGCGGCCGGGCGATGGCCGCCTTCGCCCGTCTGGCCGCGCAGCGCCGCCGGGCCTACTCGTCGCTGGTGGGGCCGACCGAGCTGGTCATGGACCTGTGGCAGCGGATGAGCGCGGAGGGGCGGCTGGTCGCCCGGGACGTGCGGCCCGAGCAGCCGTCGATGGTCATCGACCGTCCGCCGCTGGTCAGCCCCGACCCGACGGTGCGCCGTTCCCGGCCGGACGAGCTCGATATCGTCCTGCCTGCCTGCGTGAACATGTTCACCGAAGAGGTCGGCTACTCGCCGATGACCGGCGGCGGGGCGGGGTACACCACCCGGGTGCGCACCCTCATCACGCAGGGCCGGTCGTTCGTGCGGGTCGAGGCCGACCGGGGGCGGCCCCGGGTCATCTTCAAGGCCGAGCTGGCCGTGTCCGGGTTCGGCGTCAGCCAGGTCCAGGGCGTGTGGGTCACCCCGGACCGGCGGGGGACGGGACTGTCCGAACCGGGGATGGCTGCCGTCGTCGGGCTGGGCCGCGCCACCGCGGACCCCGTCGTCTCCCTGTACGTGAACTCGTACAACACCCGGGCCGTGGCCGCCTACCGCGCGGTTGGCTTCCGCCAGGTCGGCACCTACGCCACCGTCCAGCTCTGAGCCGTCGGGTCGGTAGGGTTACGGGCATGCTGCTGCGCCTGTCCACCTTGTTCTGCCGCACGTTGCGCGAAGACCCGGCCGATGCCGAGGTCGCCAGCCACAAGCTGCTGGTCCGCGCCGGGTACATCCGCCGGGCCGCCCCGGGTATCTACACCTGGCTGCCGCTGGGCCTGCGGGTGCTGGGCAAGGTCGAGCAGGTGGTCCGCGAGGAGATGGTCGCCGCCGGGGCGCAGGAGGTGCACTTCCCGGCCCTGCTGCCCCGCGAGCCGTACGAGGCGACCGGGCGGTGGGCCGAGTACGGGCCCAACCTGTTCCGGCTGCAGGACCGGCGGGACAACGACTACCTGCTGGCCCCCACCCACGAAGAGATGTTCACCCTGCTGGTCAAGGACCTGTGCTCGTCGTACAAGGACCTGCCGCTGGTGCTGTTCCAGATCCAGACCAAGTACCGCGACGAGGCCCGGCCGCGGGCCGGTCTGATCCGGGGCCGCGAGTTCGTCATGAAGGACGCCTACTCCTTCGACATCGACGACGAGGGCCTGGCCCGGGCCTACGACGACCAGCGCGCCGCCTATCAGCGGATCTTCGACCGGCTCGGCCTGGAGTACGTCGTCGTCTCGGCGATGAGCGGCGCCATGGGCGGGTCCCGGTCAGAGGAGTTCCTCACCCCCACCCCCATCGGCGAGGACACCTACGTGCGCTCGCCCGGCGGGTACGCCGCCAACGCCGAGGCCGTCACCACCCCGGTCCCGCCGTCGCTGGACTGGGCCGACCTGCCCGCGGCGCACGTCGAACCGACCCCGGACGCCCCGACCATCGAGGCCCTGGTGGGCCTGGTCAACGACCGGTACCCCCGCGCGGACCGGCCGTGGACCGCGGCCGACACGCTGAAGAACGTCGTCGTGGCCCTGACCCGTCCCACCGGGGAACGCGAGGTCGTGGTGGTCGGCCTGCCCGGGGACCGCGAGGTCGACATGAAACGCCTGGAGGCGGCCGTGGCTCCCGCCGAGGTCGAGGTCGCCAGCGACGCCGACTTCGCCGCTCACCCCGAGCTGGTGCGCGGGTACATCGGCCCGCGGGTGCTGGGGCCGAACGCGCCCGACCCGGACACCGCGGTGCGCTACCTGCTGGACCCGCGCGTCGTGCCTGGTACCCGCTGGATCACCGGCGCCGACGAGGTGGGCAAGCACGTGCTCGACCTGGTCGCCGGGAGGGACTTCACCGGGTCGGGGACGATCGAGGCCGCCGAGGTCCGCGCCGGAGACCCGGCCCCCGACGGGTCGGGGCCGCTGGAGCTGGCCCGGGGTATCGAGATCGGCCATATCTTCCAGCTGGGCCGTAAGTACGCCCAGGCGCTGGGCCTGACCGTCCTGGACGCCAACGGCAAGTCCCAGGTCGTCACCATGGGCTCCTACGGCATCGGCGTCACCCGGGTGCTGGCCGCCCTGGCCGAGGCCCACCACGACGACAAGGGCCTGGCCTGGCCAGCGGGCGTCGCCCCCGCGCACGTCCACCTGGTAGCCACCGGCAAGGACGCCGCGGTGTTCGACACCGCCGAGCACCTGGCCGCCGACTGGTCCGCCCGTGGCATCGAGGTGCTCTACGACGACCGTCCCAAGGTCTCGCCCGGTGTGAAGTTCGCCGACGCCGAGCTGCTGGGCGTCCCGCTGGTGGTGGTCGTCGGCAAGGGCCTGGCCTCAGGCGTCGTCGAGGTCCGCCCCCGCGTCGGCGAGGCCGTCCAGGTCCCGCTGGCCGAGGTCGCCGACGTCGTCGCCACCCACGTCGAGGCCTTGCTGTCGCCAGACTGGTGACCCCCACGAAGTCGTTCATAGATCACGAAGTCGGTCATCTGGATGAACGACTTTGTGATCTATGAACGACCTGGTGGCCTGACGGCGCGGACCGTCGCGCCGTGCATGGCGTCGGCGACCGCGTGGGTGAAGGTCACCGACGTGTCGGTGAACCCGGCAGCCGTGAGCAGGTCTAGGTACTCCGTCTGGGACAGCGCGCCCGCGATGCAGCCGGCGTAGTCGCCGCGCTCGGCGCGCTGGGCGGCGGTGAGGTGGTCCTCGGCGACGACGTCGGAGATCCTGACCCGGCCGCCTGGGCGCAGCACCCGGAACATCTCGCCGATCACCGCGGTCTTGTCCGGGGACAGGTTCACCACGCAGTTGGAGATCACCACGTCCACGCACCCGTCGTCGAGGGGGAGCGCCTCGATCGTGCCCTTGCGGAACTCGACGTTGGTCGCACCGGCGTCGGCGGCGTTGGTCCGGGCCAGCTCCAGCATCTCGTCGGTCATGTCCACGCCGTAGACGCGACCGTCCGGGCCGACCTGCCGGGCGGCCAGCAGCACATCGATCCCGCCGCCCGAGCCTAGGTCCAGCACCCTCTCGCCGGGGTTCAGGTCGGCGACCGCGACCGGGTTGCCGCACCCCAGGGACACGTCCGACGCGGCGACCGGAATCAGGCCGAGGTCCGTCGCGCCGTACAGGTCAGTGCCGAACACCTGCTTGGTCACCGACGACGCCGACGAGCAGCACGACGAGGCAGCCGGGCCGCAGCTGCCCTGCGTCGCGGCCTGGGCGTAGCGCTGCCGCACCGTCTCGCGGATATCGTCCGCGGTCTCGCCCGTGCTGTCCGTGCGGAGCTTGTCCAGGAGCGCGGTGACCCGGCCACGGATCTGGTCGCGGATGGCGCGCACGGTCTCGATGTCCTGGCCAGCCGGGTCGTCCAGCTCCCAGTCCTCGTGCCGCTGACCAGGGAACGCCGGGCAGACGTCCCCGCAGCCCATGGTGACCACGACGCTGGACGCCTGGGAGGTGCCAGCGGTCAGGAGCGTGGGGTGCTGGTCAGCGATGTCGATCCCGACCTCGGCCATCGCCGCGACGGCGACAGGGTTGAGCTGGTCGGCCGGCACCGAGCCGGCCGATCGGACCTCGACCTGGTCGTCAGCCAGGGCACGCAGGAACCCGGCGGCCATCTGGGACCGGCCAGCATTGTGCACGCAGACGAACAGGACCGATGGGCGGGTGGTGTCAGTCATGGGTGGTTCCTTCCGGGGGTAGGTCGGTCGAGCTCGGGCAGCAGACAGGTAGAAGCTCGGTCAGCAAGATGCGGACCGCCTCGCGGTGAGCGGGTGCTACGGAGTACCAGACCCAGGTGCCGCGCCGTTCGGCGGTCAGTACACCGACCTCGCGCAGCACCTTCAGATGGTGGGAGACCGTGGGCTGCGACAGATCGGTCAGAGTGGTCAGGTGGCAGACGCACGCCTGCTGCCCAGGGGAAGCCGCGATGAACGACAGCATCCGTAGCCGCAGCGGGTCGGCCAGTGCCTTGAGGACGGCAGCCACGGAGGACGCGGTGTCGGCGCTGATCGCGCGGGCCTCGGTCCCAGCATCGGGGTCTTGGCCGAGCAGCGGTAGGAGCGTCGGGGTCACGGCCTCGCCTCGTCTGGTTCTGGGACTGGAGCCTGGTCCAGCACCGACAACCGTCGCGTGCTCGGTTCCATCACGCTGCCCTCCAGCCGTCGAACTGCATCGAACCTAGTCTATATTGAAGAGCCTCGAATCAGAGTGCAGACGACGGATCGTCCGCAGGTCGGTCTGGGGTTGTCGTCAGGACGGCAGGCCCGGGAGGGGTTCGGGGGCGGCGCCCCAACCGGTCGCGGCGGCGGTCGCGGCTCGCAGGTCGGTGAGCAGGTCGGCGCGGGTGCCGGGGGCGGCGTCGGTCAGGGCGGCGGCAGCGGCCTGGGCCACGGCCTGCTCCAGCTCGACGGCCAGGGTGCCGACGGTCGTCGGGTCGTCCAGGTCGTCGGGCAGTTGATACTGGGCGCGGCGAGGGTCGTCGACGGTGCCGTCGAAACCGCCGGTCCGGGCCCAGACGGTGGCCTGGGCCCGGTGGTGCTCGGCGGCGGTCTGGGCCGCGGTGCGCAGGTCGGAGCCGGTCGGGGCCCGGGCGGCGACCACCTCGAAGGCGTACCCGGCCTGGTCGTGGGCCAGGGCCAGGCCGGTGGCCACCACCGGGTCGGACGAGTCGGACGGGGGTGGGGCGGGTGCGGTGCTGGGGGTCTCGACGCCGAGCGCCTCAGCGAGCCGGGCGGTCAGCTCGCCGCGGGCGGTGGTCACCGAGCCGAGCACCTGGGCCAGGTCTGGGTCGTCTACCTGGTCGGTGTCGGTCGCGGCGGTGGTCGTCGCCGCGGCGAGCTGGTCGAGCAGCTCGGAGGACGACGGTACGGGCAGCGGTGTCGGGTCCGGCGGTGGAGTACTGGTGGGCAGCCCGGAGTCGTAGACGCCTCCCAGCGCGTCGACGTGCGCAGTGCTGAAGGCGGCGATATCGGCCAGCACGGGGGACAGGGTCTCGTCGGCGGCCGGGGCCAGCGCGGACGCGGCGTACACCAGCGTCTGCGCGTCGACGACGGTCCTGGCCCGCGCCAGCTCGGCCGGTCCGGGCGACGGCGGGGCGACGTCCGAGGTCTCGAGGCGCAGCCCGCAGCCGACCAGCGTGACGGCGCACACGACGAGCAGTGCGGTACGGGCCAGGGCGTGTCTCATCGAGGACGATCCTGCCACCTCTCGGACGCTGAGTCGGTCACTTCCGGCGCATTAGCTAGGCTTGCGCACGACAGACACATCTGATCGAGGCGATCGGCTCGGTCCGGCGCCCGAGAAGAGGGTGTCGGCAGGGCTGAGCAGCGAGCAGCACGCCGGTCGCCGGAGCTGGTCGTCGCCCCGGTCGCCAGGTGCACGGGCGGAGGAGGTGGCAGTGGTCGGACACGACCTGCGGGCGCTGCTCGACCCCGTCGTCGCCGCGTCCGGGCTGGTGCTCGACGCGGTCGCGGTGCGCACCGGGGGCGGGCGGACCGTCGTGGTCGTCACCGTGGACCTGCGGGACGACGACGACCAGGCGCTCGACCTGGACCGCATCGAGGCGGTGAGCGAACAGGTCTCGGCGGCGCTGGGCGACACTGTGCCGGGCGCCTATACCCTGGAGGTGACCAGCCCGGGTGCGGACCGGCCGCTGACCCGGCCCGGCCAGCTGCGCCGCCACCTGGGACGCAGGGTGAAAGTCCAGACGACCGGCGGCCCGGACGTCACCGGACGGCTGGTCGAGGTGACCGACGACGCGCTGGTGGTGGTGCCGCCCGCCCCGGCTGTCAAGGGCCGCCGCCCGAAGGACCTGGCCCCGGTGCGCGTCGCGCTGACCGACCTGCGGGCGGCGCGGGTCGAGGTAGACCTGTCCGGACTGGCCGCGACCGGCGACGACGAGGTGGAGGACTGACGTGGACATCGATATGCAGGCGCTGCGCCTGGTCGAGCACGAACGGGGGATCGCGCTGGACGTGCTGGTCGGCGCCATCGAGCAGGCCCTGCTGTCGGCCTACCAGCACACCCCCGGGGCGCTGCACCACGCCCGGGTCGAGGTGGACCGCAAGTCCGGGCACGTCACGGTCTGGGCCCGCGAGTCCGGGGAGCCGTCCGAGGACGACCCGGACGCCGTGGCCGAGCCCGTCGGGGAGGAGTTCGACGACACCCCCGAGGGTTTCGGCCGGATCGCCACCGCCACGGCCCGGCAGGTCATCGTGCAGCGCCTGCGCGATGCCGAGGACGACCAGGTGCTCGGCCAGTTCAAGGGCAAGGAGGGCGAGGTCGTCGGCGGGGTGGTGCAGCAGGGTCGCGACCCGCGCACCGTCCAGGTCGACCTCGGCGGCACCGAGGCGGTGCTGCCCGCCCACGAGCAGGTGCCCGGCGAGAAGTACGCCCACGGTGACCGCATCCGGGCCTACGTGCTGGAGGTCGCCCGGGGGTTGCGCGGCCCGCACATCGTCGTCTCGCGGACCCATCCCGACCTGGTCCGCAAGCTGTTCGAGCTGGAGGTGCCCGAGGTGGCCGACGGCACCGTGCAGATCACCGCGGTCGCCCGGGAGGCCGGGCACCGCACGAAGATCGCGGTGCGGTCCACCGTGCCCGGGGTCAACGCCAAGGGTGCCTGCATCGGGCCGATGGGCAACCGGGTGCGCGCGGTGATGACCGAGCTGCAGGGCGAGAAGATCGACATCGTCGACCACTGCGACGACCCGGCGACGATGATCGCCAACGCGCTGTCCCCGGCCCGGGTGATGTCGGTGACCATCGTGGACGAGGCCGCGAAGGCCGCCCGCGCCCTGGTGCCGGACTACCAGCTGTCCCTGGCCATCGGCAAAGAAGGGCAGAACGCCCGGCTGGCGGCCAAGCTCACCCGGTGGCGGATCGACATCCGGCCGGACACCCAGGTGGACGTCCCGGACGCCCAGGCGGAAGCTCCGGACACCCGAGCGGAGCAGTCGCCCGACGGCGGCGCCGCGACCAGCCGGACGGGGTCCGCGACCAGCGCCGACGCGGTACTGGCGCCCGGTGCGGGGGTGGACCCGGGTGGTGACCCGCCGGGTCGTGGTCTCCAACAGTGACCGGGCGCGGTAGACTCTCCGCGGCCGGGTCGCGTACCCGGCATTCCATGCCTGTCCGGCGCTCCCCGCAGCACACGTCCGTCTCGGCGGTGCCCGCGGGTCCGGTGCGGACCTGCGTGGGGTGCCGTGCCCGAGACTCGCGCTCGTCTCTGCTGAGGGTCGTGCTGGTCATCGACGCCACGGGTTCGCCCGTGCTGGTGCCCGACGAAGCCGCCCGACTGCCGGGACGGGGTGCCTGGTTGCACCCGGACCCTGACTGTCTCGCTCTCGCGCAGCGGCGCAAGGCGTTCGGACGGGCCCTGCGTCACGCGGGTCCGCTGGACGTCACAGTGCTCGCCACAACCGTGCTGGCCGAGGCGGTCGCCAGGGCCCAGGACGGCCAGGTAGCACGACGGTCCGGGACCCCCGGTCCGAAGTCGAACAAGGAAGCGGGTTGACGAAGCCGATGGCTGCCCGATGAGTACGCACTGATGAGTGCGCAGCGATGAACGCCCCGTACTAAGACGGCTCCACCCTGATCTCGGGTAGGGCCGAGACAGGAGTGATGTGGCCAAGGTCCGCGTCTACGAGCTCGCCAAAGAGCTCGGTGTCGACAGCAAGGCCCTGATGGCGAAGCTGAACGAGCTGGGCGAGTTCGTCCGCTCACCGTCGTCCACCATCGAGGCCCCCGTGGTGCGCAGGCTGCGCGCCGCGTACCCGGCCGAACCGGCGGCCCCGGAACCCGCGGCGGCACCCGCCCGTCCGGCCACCGAGAAACCCGCTGACAAGCCTGCTGAGAAGCCAGCCGACAAGCCCGCTGAGAAGCCCCCGGCGGTCACGGCGGAGGTCGCAGCCGAGCCCGTTCCGGCACCTGCTCCGGCGGCCGTCCAGGCCCCAGAACCGTCGGCACCGGCCAGCGTCGCGAGCCCGTCCGAGGCCGCTCCCGCCCCTGCCCACAAGCCTGCCTCCCCGAAGCCTGCCCCGCAGGCTCCGGCCCAGCCGGAGTCCGCCCCGGCGGCCGGTCCCCGACCGGGCCCCCGGCCGCAGAACCGTCCGGGCAACAACCCGTTCGCCTCGTCGCAGGGTATGCCGCGTCCGGGGGAGCGCAGTGGCGGCCGATCGGGTGGTCCGCGTCCGGGCAACAACCCGTTCGCCTCGTCGCAGGGCATGCCGCGTCCGGGGGAGCGTCGTGGTGGTGCCGGTGCCGGTGCCGGGACGTCTGACCGGCCTGGTGGTCCGCGTCCGGGGGGTCCGCGTCCGGGTGGGCCCCGGCCGAACCCGGGCATGATGCCTGGACGCACCTCCAGCGGTGTCGGGCGACCGGGCAGCGGTGGTGGCCGTTCCGGTGGTCCCGGGCGCGGCGGCGGCGGTGGCGGCGCCGGTGGCGGTGGCTACCGCGGCGGTCCCGGCGGTGGTGGGGGCGGCGGCGGTTTCGGTGGTCCCGGCGGTGGTCGCCCCGGTGGTGGCGGTCGTCCGGGCGGTGCCGGACGCGGTTCCACCCAGGGTGCGTTCGGCCGCGGTGGCGGTCGTCCGGTACGCGGCCGCAAGTCGAAGCGGGCCAAACGGCAAGAGTTCGAGCAGATGCAGGCCCCGTCGGTCGGCGGCGTGATGGTCCCACGTGGGACCGGTTCCACCGTCGTCCGGCTGCGGCACGGGTCGTCGCTGAACGATTTCGCGGACAAGATCGACGCCAACCCGGCATCGCTGGTCACCGTGCTGTTCCACCTCGGTGAGATGGCCACGGCGAACCAGTCGCTGGACGAGGACACCTTCGCTCTGCTCGGCACGGAGCTCGGCTACCAGGTCGAGATGATCTCCGCCGAGGAGGAAGACCGCGAGCTGCTGGAGACCTTCGCCATCGACCTGCGGGCCGAGGAGGCAGCCGAGTCCGACGACGACCTCCAGGCCCGTCCACCGGTGGTCACCGTGATGGGTCACGTCGACCACGGGAAGACCAAGCTGCTCGACGCGATCCGTTCCACCGACGTGGTGGCGGGCGAGGCCGGCGGCATCACCCAGCACATCGGTGCCTACCAGGTGAAGGCCACCCACGAGGGCGCGGAGCGCGCGATCACCTTCATCGACACCCCGGGCCACGAGGCGTTCACCGCCATGCGGGCCCGCGGTGCCCAGGTGACGGATATCGCGATCCTCGTCGTCGCCGCCGACGACGGCGTCATGCCCCAGACCGTCGAGGCGCTCAACCACGCCCAGGCGGCCGGGGTGCCGATCGTCGTCGCGGTGAACAAGGTCGACAAGGAGGCCGCCAACCCGGCGAAGATCCGCCAGCAGCTCACCGAGTACAACCTGGTGGCCGAGGAGTACGGCGGCGACACCATGTTCGTCGATGTCTCCGCCAAGCAGCGGATGGGCATCGACGACCTGCTCGAGGCGGTGCTGCTCACCGCCGACGCCGCCCTGGACCTGCGGGCCAATCCCGACAAGGACGCCCGCGGCGTCGCCATCGAGGCCAACCTGGACAAGGGCCGTGGCGCGGTGGCGACCGTGCTGGTCCAGTCCGGCACCCTGCGCGTCGGGGACGCCGTCGTGGCCGGCACCGCCTACGGGCGGGTCCGGGCCATGTTCGACGAGCACGGCGAACCGGTCGTCGCGGCCGAGCCGGCCCGGCCGGTCCAGGTGCTGGGGCTGACCTCGGTGCCCTCGGCCGGGGACACCTTCATCGTCGCCCCCGACGACCGCACCGCCCGGCAGATCGCCGAGAAGCGCGAGGCTGCCGAACGGGCCGCGCTGCTGGCCAAGCGGCGCAAGCGGATCAGCCTGGAAGACTTCACCCAGGCGCTGGCCGCCGGCAAGGTGGAGACGCTCAACCTGGTCATCAAGGGCGATGTGTCCGGTGCCGTCGAGGCCCTGGAAGACGCGCTGCTGAAGATCGACGTCGGCGAGGAGGTCGCCCTGCGCGTCATCCACCGCGGTGTCGGTGCGATCACGCAGAACGACGTCAACCTGGCCACGGTCGACAACGCGATCATCATCGGCTTCAACGTGAAGTTCGCCGAGCGGGTCGAGGACCTGGCCGACCGCGAGGGCGTCGACGTGCGCTTCTACTCGGTCATCTACCAGGCCATCGACGATGTCGAGGCGGCCCTCAAGGGGATGCTCAAGCCGGAGTACGAGGAGGTGCAGCTCGGTACCGCTCAGGTGCGCGAGGTGTTCCGGTCCTCCAAGTTCGGCAATATCGCCGGGTCGCTGGTGCGTTCCGGGGAGATCCGCCGGGGCACCAAGGCGCGCGTCCTGCGCGGTGGCAAGGTGGTCGGGGACAACCTGACCATCGACTCGCTGAAACGCTTCAAGGACGACGTCACCGAGGTCCGCGAGGGGTACGAGTGCGGTATCGGGCTGGGGTCGTACAACGACATCGCCGTGGACGACGTCGTCGAGACCTTCGAGATGCGGGAGAAGCCCAGGGTGTAGGTGGCTGGACCGGGTGACCGGTTGCCCTAGACTTGTCGGCATGACGACTCAGGGGCAACCGTATCCCGGCCAGTACCCCGGTCCCTACCCTGCGTCGGGTCCCGTGGGTTTCGTCCAGATCGGCGATATCCAGGTGCGCGACGGCACGGTGCTCACGCCTGCCGGTTCCTGCCCGCTGCGCGGTTCGCGGTGGATGATGATGGACCACAGCGTGATCGAGCAGCGCACACCGGTGTGGGCGATCGTCCTCGCGGTCGTCCTGGTCTGGTTCTTCCTGCTGAGCCTGCTCTTCCTGCTGGCCAAGGAGGACCGCGTCTCGGGCTTCGTGGAGGTCATGGTCTCCCACGACGAGAACCGGTTCAGCTACCGCACCGTCGTCCCCGTGTTCAACCGGATGGTCGTCCCGGGCGTGCACAGCCAGGTGCGGCAGGTCGAGATGATGGCGAACCAGGCCTGACCCGGTCGCGGCGACACGAGTTCCCGCCCTTCTGACCAGCGGAGACGTTGTCGCGTGGAAATGACGTGACCACGCGGGGGAGGATGGTGCCATGAACGACAACCCGAGGGCGCTGCGGCTGGCTGACCGCATCAAGCATGTCGTGGCGCAGATGCTGGACACCAGGGTCAAGGACCCCCGGCTGGGCTTCGTCACCGTGACCGACGTGCGGGTCACCGGAGACCTGCAGCACGCCGACGTCTTCTACACCGTGCTCGGCGACGACGACGCGCGGGCTGGGTCGGCCGCCGCGCTGGAGTCGGCGACCGGGCTGATCCGCACGGAGGTGGGCCGTCAGACCGGGGTGCGGCTGACCCCGTCGTTGACCTTCCACCTGGACGCGGTACCCGAGACGGCAGCGCACCTGGCGGCGGCGCTGGACGAGGCGGCCCGGCGTGACGCCGCGGTGGCCCGGCTGGCCCAGGACGCCACCCCCGCGGGCGATCCCGACCCGTACCGTCGTCCGGCGGAGGACGACGAGAAGTGACCGAACCGCTCGGTCCGGACCGGGCGGCGAGTTACCATACGCCGCGTGACTAGCGCAGTGCCGTCCCAGCCGACCAGTGTCGTCGCCCCGGCAGGCCAGACGACGTCAGCGGCGGGCCCGGCCCGTTCGAGACAGCCCCGTCTGGGCTACCTCGACGCGCTGCGTGGTCTCGCGGTGCTGATGGTGCTGTTCAACCACGTCGGCGAGGCGGCCATCCCGTGGCTGGGTAATTTCTGCAACGAGACTTTCGCGCTCGGCCCGGCGGCCGTGATGATCTTCTTCGCCTGCAGCGGGTTCATCATCCCGGTCAGCCTGGAGCGCGTCGGAGACCTGCGTGCCTTCTGGGTCAGCCGGGCCATGCGTCTCTACCCGCTGTACTGGTTGAGCCTGGCGCTGGCCGCGGTCCTCGCCGGGCTCGGGCGCTACGCCTACCTCGGCCCGCAAGGACCGACCCCGGCCACGACCTGGCTCGCCAACGCGACGGTGATGCAGATGTTCGTCGGCCAGCCCAACGTCCTCATCATCTACTGGACGCTGGCCTGGGAGATGCTCTTCTACATCATGCTGAGCGTCTTGTTCGCCCTCGGTATCCACCGCCGGTCCGTCATGCTGTCGGTCGTGTGCAACGTATCGGTCCTGGTGCTGCTGCTCGCTGCCGTCGTGACCGGTCGGGCCGAGAGCCTGCCGCTGGGTCTGATGGCGCTGGTCTACATGTTCCTCGGCACCGTCTGGTACCGCTGGACCGTCGGCGAGGTCTCCGGGCGGGTCCTGGCCAGGGTGGTCGGCGGGGCGGCGGTGACGGTGACGGTGTTCTCCGTCGTCGTCATGCGGGTCGAAGGACCCCCAGACCTGGCCGGGGAACGCCGCTGGCCCATGCTCGCCGGCTGGCTGGCCGGAATGGCGATCTTCTCCCTCGTCGTCTACTGGGGCAGCAGAGGCATACGCATACCGAGAGTTCTCCTGGGTCTCGGGATCATCAGCTATTCCATCTACCTGCTCCAGGCCATCGTCCTGGCCGTGTTCCCGTTGTCGACCAACATCCCCGTCGGCGTGACCGCGACGGTATGGCTCGTCGCCACCCTGGGTCTGAGCGCCCTGACCTACCGGTGGATCGAGAAACCCGCCCTGGACCTCGGGCACCGCTGGGCCCGCCGCTGGCGACGCCCGGCGGCCACCAAACCATGACCGGGTAGATTGCCTGGCTGTGCCTGCTGAACCCCGCACCCGTCCCGACCTGCCGCGTCGTCCCACCGCGCCCGACGGGGTCGTCGTGGTGGACAAGCCCGCCGGGTGGACCAGCCACGACGTGGTAGCCCGGATGCGGCGCCTGGCGGGCACGCGCAAGGTCGGCCATGCCGGCACGCTCGACCCGATGGCCACCGGGGTGCTGGTGGTCGGGGTGGGCCGGGCCACCCGGCTGCTGACGTACGTCACCGGGGTGGACAAGGAGTACCTGGCCACGGTCCGGCTGGGGCAGGCCACGACCACCGACGACGCCGAGGGCGAGGTGCTGACCAGCGTCGACGCCAGCGGGCTGGTCCGGGCTGATGTCGTCGCGGCCGTTGGTCCGCTGACCGGTGACATCGCGCAGGTGCCCAGTGCCGTGTCGGCGCTCAAGGTGGACGGGGTGCGCGCCTACGCCCGGGTGCGCGCGGGCCAGGACGTCGCGCTGGCCGCCCGGCCGGTGCACGTCGCGGTGTTCGAGGTGGGCGACCTGCGACCGGCCGGGCAGGTGACGGACGTGGACGTGCGGGTGGTCTGCTCCGCCGGGACATACGTCCGGGCGCTGGCCCGGGACCTGGGTGCGGCGCTGGGTGTGGGCGGGCATCTCACCAGGCTGCGTCGCACCCGGGTCGGCGGGTTCGGCCTGGCCGCGGCCCGGACTCTGGACGACCTGGCCGCGACCGACCCGACCGTGCCGCTGCCGGTGATGTCCCCGGCCGCCGCGGCCGGTGCGGTGATGGCGACCCGGGCTGTCACCGCCGCCGAGGCCCGGGAGCTGGGGTTCGGTCGTCGGATCGCCCGGCGCGACGAACCGGACGACCGGCCCGTCGCCGCGGTCGCCGCCGACGGTACCCTCGTCGCGGTGCTCACGGCCGCCGACGACCGGCTGCGTCCAGTCTTCGTGCTGGCTCCGGCCTGACCGGTGCTCGGGACGGTTCGCCCTGCGGGACTGGCTGGCCGCCGGGGGGGTGCCAGTGGCAGGCTTGGCCGTCGTGACGGATGTGATCGCAGAGAGGACCGCGGTGCGGGTCTGGCATGGGTTGACGCAGGTACCGGACGGTTTCGGACCGTCGATGGTTACCATCGGCAACTTCGACGGGGTGCACCTGGGCCACCAGACCGTGCTGCGGCGGCTGGCCGCGGACGCGAAGGTCGCCGGGCAGGCGGCGGTGGCCATCACCTTCACCCCGCACCCGCTGCACGTGCACCGGCCTCACGACGCTCCGCCGCTGGTCACCGGGGACACCGACCGCCTGGAGCTGCTGGCGGCCACCGGCCTGGACGCGGTGCTGCTGGTCGACTACACGCTGGACTTCGCGGCCCAGAGCCCCGAAGAGTTCGTGCGCACCTACCTGGTGGACGCCCTGCACGCCACCACCGTGGTGGTGGGCCGGGACACCCGGTTCGGCCGGGGCAACTCCGGCGACCTGACCACGCTGGTCGGCCTGGGTGAGCGGTTCGGCTTCGCCGTGCGCGTCGTGGAGGACATCGCCGACTCCGGTGACGACGCCCGGCGCCGCTGGTCGTCGACCTGGTTGCGCGAGCTGTTGGCGGCGGGCGACGTGGTCACCGCCGCCCGGGTGCTGGGCCGTCCCCACCGGATCCGGGGGATGGTGGTGCTCGGCGACGCCCGGGGTCGCCGGCTCGGCTACCCCACGGCCAACCTGGAGCCGGAGACGGCCGGGATGGTGCCCGCCGACGGGGTGTACGCGGGCTGGCTGCGTCGCACCCGCACCGCGGACGGCACGCCGGTGCTCGACCAGGCCGAGCCGTCTTCGGCGATGCCTGCCGCGGTGTCCATCGGCACCAACCCGACGTTCGACGGTCAGGCCCGCCGCGTCGAGGCGTACGTGCTGGGCCGCGACGACCTGGAGCTGTACGGCGAGGAGGTCGTCGTCGAGCTGCTCGTCCGCCTCCGCCCGATGGTGCGCTTCGAGTCCGTCGACGAGCTGCTGGCCCAGATAGCCGTCGACGTGGCGCAGGCCCGAGAGGTGCTGGACCGGGCCGACCGGCGCTGACCTGCTCGAACGGTGGCTTCTGGCAGCGCCGAGGAGCAGGGCTCCGCGCCGCCGACGGACTCGACGATCAGGGCGAAACCACCACAAGACCTCCAGGGCGAAACCACCACAAGGCGTCCCGCTGCGACTAGGGTCGCGGTTACGCACGTCCGGCGTCGGAGGAGAGAGACAGTGAAAAAGTTAGCAGCAGTGCTTGGTGCGGCCATTCTCGGCCTGGGACTGGTCGCCGGGTGCGACCAGTCCAGCAACTCGGGTGACTCGCGCAGTCGGGGTGGAGCGCTCGACAACGGTCGGGGGTCGAACGGTGACGGCGACCAGATCGACGTCGAGCAGTGGTTCGACGACTACCTGGTGGCAACCAGTCAGATGACGACGGTGCACGCCGCCATCGACCAAGAGATTTCCCTGTCTGGCCAAAACGTGACTGATCAAAACGTGAAGGCTCATATGGAGATCGACATGGATGCGACCAAGTCCGCGTACTCGATGACGATCACGATGGACCTGACGGGTATGATAACCGAGGTGGTGTCAGCCGAGGCGGTCATCATTGACGGCACCACCTACATCAGTATTGACGGCGAGGTCAGGGAGATGTCGATCGACGAGTTGGGCCTGTCGGAGTCCGACCTGAACCCGGCAGCCTCCATCAAACAACAGCGCAACTCTATTACGAAGGTCGAGCTGGTCGGCAGCGAGAAGGTCGGTGGTGTGGAGACCAACCACTACATCGTCACCCACGACGTGGCTGAGATGAACAAGATGCTGGGCAGCAAGACGCTGGAGGGCGAGGTGCAGACGATCGAGACAGACTTCTGGCTGGACAGCGACATGCGGATGATCAAGTACAGGAGCATCATGACCGTCAAGGCGGACGCGGCCGGCTCCATCGGTACGGTGACGCTGGAAGCGGTCTACTCAGACTACGGCAAGCCCGTCACCATCACAGCGCCCAAGTAGTCGTCCGTCCGGGAACTACGCGACCGGATCATGGTGCTTGCGAGAGTTTTCGCCGACCGGCGCGTCGTATCGATTCGAGACTTCTGTCGCCGGGTGTGGAGGTAAAACTTTCAATACCCGGCGCAAGACCACAAAACACAGGCGGGGGGGCGGGACCCGGGGGGGGGGG
>WRMB01000013.1 GCA_009777345.1 Micrococcales bacterium
GGGGGGGGGGGCGCCGCCCCCCCCCCCGCCGCCCGGCGGTGGCCCCGGCTGCCGCGGCGGGGGCCGGACCCGCCGCGGCGGCGGGGGGGGGGGGGGGGGGGGGGGGGGGGGGGGGGTCCGAGCGTCCCCGGCTGCCGACCTGTCTACATTTTGAGACAAGGTTGACAGAAGAGAGCGGAGCCAGGGTAAGCTGCTTGTTGTGGCAAGGTGTCACACAGTAGTTGACCGGCACTAAGGAGGCCCTCATGAGGAAGACGCTGGCTGCCGTGATGACGGCAGGGATCATTATGCTCGGTGGCGTTGTAGCGGCGCAACCAGCTGCCGCCGCTGGTTGTACGTATGCCAACCTGTCTTCGACGAAGGTGCAGAACAAGACGTGCACCTACGGGGCGTACGCCTACAAGGGGAGCAACAATACGTGGTACCAGAACGGCAACTGGGTGACGAAGAGCAAATACTCCTACAACTGGAGTGCTTTGTGCTTCGTCAACCCGGGCATGCTCGGGATCGTCTGACGTGACCAACCGAAACATTCGGTGGCACGCGAGCGTGGCGGCCAGTTTGGTATTGGCCGCCACGCTCGCGGCGTGCAGCACGTCTGGCCAGGCCGGGCCGACCTCGAGCAGGTTTACCGGGCCGTGGGCGAGCGATCTGGAGCAGATGAGCAACACCTTTGACAGTGAGTTCGCCACCCAGGTGTTTGCCGACAGCGTGATCACCGAGCAGGAGATGCTCGAGGGCAAGCAGCTGCTTCAGGAGTGCTATGCCGCTGCCGGTCTCGAGGCGACATGGGACGAGTACGGGCGGGTCGCTGTCAGCGGGGCGAATCCTTCTGACAGCGCGCCGCCGGAAGCGATGGGCCGGTGTGCCTTCGCTGATGGTGGAGTGGTGGTCATGTACTATCAGATGCTGATGAATCCGCAGAATGAGGACGACTTCGCCCTTCGCGCCAGCTGCCTGGTACAGGAAGGCGTGGTGGAGCCCGGCTTCACCGGGCAGGATCTGCAGCGACTCTACGACGCTGACGAGACGATGCCATGGCCAGAGACCGACCAGGCTGCCCAACGGTGTCTCCTGGATCCGCTTGGGGTCGGACGGTCAGCAGGCGGATGAGGTGCGTGGCACGAAATGGCTAAGTCGGGGCCTGCGGCTGCCGTCGGGCTGGCCGTCATGGTTGCGCTCGGCGTCGGGGTGGTGGGCGGGGCCTGGCTGACGCGCTCGCCCGTGCCTGACGCGCTACGTCCTGGCAAGGATCTGTCGCTCGTCCCGGTGACTGAACGGGCCTACGACGACGCACGCACCGTACACGTGACGGTGACGAGCGAGCCTGCTCGCGACCTGACAAGCCCGACCAGTGGTCGGGTGAGCTCGATAACCTGTGCCCCAGGCGACGAGGTGGCTTCAGGGAGCTCGGTCCTGGCGGTCGACGGTGCGGGTCTGCTCGCCTTGGCGACCGCAGTGCCACCCTGGCGTGACCTGCGGGTAGGCGACAAGGGCGAGGACGTCGCGGCCCTCAACGCCGAGCTAGCGCGGCTGGGTTTCGGTGCACCAGTGTCCGACACCGTGACCCAGGGCACCGTGCGGGCCTACCAGAAGGCGGCCAAGGCAGCGGGTGCCGCGCTGCCGACCGCCTCGAAGATCACCGCCTCGGCGATCTTGTGGCTGCCGATGGCACAGGTCCAGATCGGTCAGTGTCCGGCGCAGCTCGGCGACACCGTAGCCGTGGGCGAGCCGCTGCTGACCCTGGTCCCGGGGCATGGTGCGCGGGTCACAGCACTGCCCACGGACGCCTTTCCGGGCGAGCGCGTCCTGGTGGTCGACGGCACCTTGGTGCCCGTCGGTGGCGACGGCGAGGTCTCAGACCCGCAAGCGCTGGTCGTCATTCTCACGTCGAACCTGTACGCGGAAGCGAATCCGGACGAGGACGGCACCCGACAGCTGTCGGTGAGCTGGGCGCTGGCGGACCCGGCCACGGTGCTTGTCGTCCCACCTGGTTCGGTCGTGGGCGCTGGTACGCAGCACACCTGCGTGGTCGACGTCGACGAGACGGTGCATCTGGTACGTGTCGTCGGTTCGGCGCTCGGGCAGACCTTCGTCGTGCCCGACCGCGTCGATGACGGGCTGCCAGCACAGGTTCAGGCTGGGCCGCCGTCGACGACGCGGTGCGAGTGACGAGAATGCGTGTCATCGCCGACCGGCTGGGCCATCGGTTCGCGCGTCAGCCGTTCCTGTTCCAGAACCTGAACCTGGACCTGACGCCAGACAACGTGTACGCCCTGACCGGCCCTTCGGGGTCGGGCAAGAGCACCCTGCTCTCTCTGCTGGCCGGGTGGTTGGCCCCGACCGAGGGCACAGTCCGGCTTGATGGCGTCGATCGGGTGGGCTGGGTGTTTCAGAACCCGCACGGGGTGGCCCGCCGCTCGGCAGCCGACCACGTGGTGCTCCCGCTGCTCACCCAGGGCCTGCGTCGCGGCGAGGCACTAGGCCGCGCCCGCGAGCTGCTCGCGGACTTCGGTCTCGGGAACGTCGTCGACCGAGACTTCGCAGCCCTGTCTGGCGGTGAAGCGCAGCGGCTCATGCTGGCCCGGGGTATCGCCGCCCGCCCGGACCTGCTGCTCGTCGATGAGCCGACCGCCCAGCTCGACACTGTGACCGCTGCGGTAGTCAACCGAACCTTGGGTGCTCTGGCACGACGAGGTGTGATCGTGGTCGTAGCGACGCACGACGCCGCGACCCGCGACGCCTGTACGACCACGATCGACCTGACTGCTTGCGGCGACCCGGTGCGGGAGGTCTCGTGAGATGGGTCGTCGGCGAGGCGGGCCGGAACCTCGTGTCGGGCACGACTCACGCACTGCGCTACGCCTTGGTGCTCGCTCTCGTCCTCGGCACCCTCGTCGTGGCCGAGGTCGCTGGTGTGGACACGATCCTTGCCCGAGCCGAGGCATACCGAGACTCAGGCGGATCCGTGCTCACCCTAGAGGCCGCTGGACGGGTCGACGGCACAAGGTG
The DNA here is from genome assembly GCA_009777345.1 of Micrococcales bacterium. Taxonomy (GTDB): domain Bacteria; phylum Actinomycetota; class Actinomycetes; order Actinomycetales; family Cellulomonadaceae; genus Cellulomonas. Next base: position 3,013 of record WRMB01000013.1, read on the forward strand.
CCAGGCGCTCGGCGATATCCCGGGTGTGCGAGCAGCCGGGGCGCTGCGCGCCGAACCGGACACTCTCGTCGCGGTGGTGCTGCCGCGCGGCCCGATGGCCACGTACGCGGTCACCGACGGTTTCCTCAAGGTCGTGCACGCCGAGCGGGTATCGACTGCCGGTGTGGTGGTGTCGCAGAACGTCGCCGACAGCCTCGGGTTGTCGCACGGGTCGGACCTGGCCACCACATCCGGGACGACGACCGTGCAAGGCACCTTCGCCTGGCCAGACGACGGCCGCCGGTCCGGGTTCGCCTACGCCGCTCTGGTCCCGACGCAGGCGGACGAGATATACGACCAGTGCTGGGTCGATGCCTGGCCGGTCCCCGGCAACCTTCCAGCCCTGATCCGTACCACGGTGCTACCAGCCTCCGACAGCTCTGGCCAGATCAGCGTGTCGCGGCTGAACACAACCCTGGGAGCCAGCTTCGACGGGCACGATCTCTACCAGAGCCGGGTCACTCGTTACGCGGTCGTCGCTGGCGTGCTCGCCAGCATGCTCGTCGGGTTGGTATCGATACGGACACGACGCCTCGAACTGGCCTCAGCCCGGCACGTCGGCACCAGCAGCCTTGCCCAGCACCTGCAGATCCTCATCGAGACGGCCGTCTGGGTCCTGGCCGCTGGGATGTTGGCTGCCGCCGCGACCGGTACCACGATCGCGCTGGCGCACGGGCACGACAGCGGTGCGCTCGTGGCAGCCGCGATCCATGTCGGCGTGCCGAGCCTGCTCGCGGCGTTGCTCGGCGCGCAGCTCGCAGTTGCCCTGACACGCGAGCGGCACCTGTTCCAGTACTTCAAGAACCGGTAGCTATGGGTGCCTCCCCGACCGATGTGCTCATCCAGCCCGACAGCGAGATGGTGCGTTACCGTCGCCCGCAAAGGTGCGCGGGCCAGCCCTGGGCGGACCCGTGCGGGGGTGCTGGGCAGACCGGGCGTCTCAGCGGGTGACGGAGGTGGCGGTGATCTCGGCGGCGATCCGGCGGGCCTCGGCGGACTCCGGGCCGGGGGCGGGCGGGAACAGGGCGGCGCGGTAGTAGCGCAGCTCGTCGATGGACTCCAGGATATCGGCCAGGGCGCGGTGGCCGCCGTGCTTCTCCGGGGAGGCGAAGTAGACCCGGGGGTACCAGCGCCGGGCGAGCTCTTTGATGCTGGACACGTCGATCACCCGGTAGTGCAGGTGCTGGACCAGCTCGGGCATGTCGCGGTCGAGGAACGTCTTGTCCGTCCCCACCGAGTTGCCGGCCAGCGGGGCCCGGCCCGAGTCCGGTACCCAGCGGCGCACGTAGGCCATGACCTGTGCCTGGGCGTCGGCCAGCGTGGTGCCGTCGACCAGCTGGTCGAGCAGACCGGACGTGGTGTGCATGGTCCGCACGAAGTCGCCCATCTGCGCCAGCGCCGCGTCCGGCGGGGCGACGAGCACGTCGATCCCGTCGTCCAGGGGCACGAGCTCGGAGTCGGTGACGACGACGGCCACCTCGACGAGAGCGTCAGCGCTCAGGTCGAGCCCCGTCATCTCGCAGTCGACCCAGACGATCCGGTCCGAGCTGGGGGGGCCGTTCGAGTCTGGAGAATGGGTCACGTACCTACCCTAGTGCTCGGGCTGGCAGTCCGGTCGGCTGGGGTCGAAGACCGAGAACCGAGGGTCGCGACCCAGGCCACGGTCGGCACGACGACCAGCACCGTCGCCCCTATCCAGACCGCCGTCGACCAGCCCGCACCGGCCCACCGGGTGGCCGCTAGGGTCACCAGTCCCGCGATCAGGCCGACGACGAGCCGTTCGGTCCACTCGCGCCGGGGAGGCTCGCGCGGCGGAGGCGGTTCCGCCCGGCTGTGGGCCGGGGGCCCTGCCGGAGCCTCGTCCCGGCGTTCGGGCAGGTGCCGCAACCAGTCCAGGTGGGCTTCCTCGGCCTGCTCGACCTCGCTGGGGGTGCGCTCGGTGACGACCGCGGTCGGCTCGGTCGGGTTCTCCCGCCGCGGTCGGGGCTCGGCGGCCAGGTCGGCGGTGGTCTCCCAGCCGAACGGGTGGTCGGCCAGCCGTTCCGGCCAGCCGCCGACCCCGACCTCGGGCGCGGGCCCGACCTCGGGCAGCCGGTCGACGGGCGCGGCGTCCGGCGGCAGCGCCGTCCCGACCGGGGTCGGCGACGACGCCGTCCCGACGGGGAGAGCTCCCTGGTCAGGGGGCACGTCGTGCACGGCAGGCGCGTATGCGGACGGGTCGAGGCCCCCGTCCGGCGGCTCGTGGTCGGGACGGGTCGGATAGGCGTCTGGAGGCGTCGCCGACGAGTGCCGACCCACCTCAGATCTCCGGTCTGCGGACGCTGGTCACGTCTCCGATCGTCCCATCGAAGGCGGGGCCGCGCCCGGCGAGCGCGTCAGTCCAGCGGTACCCGGATCATGCCCTCCTGGGCGATCGAGGCGACCATCGTGCCGTCCGCGGTGAACACCCGGGCCTTGCCCAGGCCGCGGCCGCCCTGGGCGCTGGGCGAGGACTGCGCGTACAGCAGCCACTCGTCCACCCGGGCCGGGCGGTGCCACCACATCGCGTGGTCCAGGCTGGCCACGGACAGGCCCGGCTGGGACCAGCCGAGCCCGGATCGCCGCATCGACGGTTCCAGCATCACCTGGTCGCAGGCGAACGCCATGAGCGCCCGGTGCAGCACCGGGTCGTCGGGCAGCGGGGTGCGGGATTTCATCCACACCAGCTGACGGCCGGTGGCGCTCGGCTGCCCCGTCAGGTACAGGGCACCGCCGACGTGGCGGACGTCGAACGCGGTCTCCTGGCTCCAGTACCGGGCCACCGGGTGGTCGATGCGAGCCAGCACGTCGGCGGCGGTGGGCACCTCGTCGGGCGACGGCACCAGGGTGTCGTCGCGGGGGCCGGGCATCGGTTCGTGGTTGTCCAGACCGGGCTGGTCCACCTGGAACGACATGGTCGCGGACAGCAGCGGCTGGTCGTGCTGCACCGCGGTGACCCGGCGCACGGAGAACGACCGGCCGTCGCGCAGCCGTTCCACGCCCAGGCCGATCGGTACCTGCGAGTCGCCGGGCCGCATGAAGTAGGCGTGCATCGAGTGGGGCAGCCGGTCGTCGGTCACCGTCCGGGCGGCGGCCAGCAGCGCCTGGGCCAGCACCTGACCGCCGAAGACGCGCCCGCCGGGCTGGGGCAGGCTGGTGCCGACGAAGACGTCGGGCTGGTCGGCCACGGTGACGAGGTCCAGGGCGGCCAGCACCGCCGCGACGGCCTGGCGGTCTGTCGCCTGCGTGGGGCCGGTCAGGGGCGGGTCGGGCGGTGGCGTCATCTCGGCTCCTTCCGGTTCGGACGGGTGTCGGAGCAACCATAAGGGCGCCTGCCAGCTCCGCGCGCGCATGCGGGTGGGCTGACGGACGGAGGAAGCCCGCACCGCACGACGCGCCGGGACAACAAAGGACCGGCCCGTCCGCGGTGGTCACGACCTGGTCATGGTCCGGTCATGGCCGGGGTTGCTCGTGCGCGGAGTTCGAAGACACGTCCTAGGCTGGGGTTATGACCCGTGCCGCCCAGCTGTTGACGACCCTCGGGCCGCCCAGACCGACCGGATGCGGTGAGCCGTGCGCATCGTGAGCCCGGTCCCTGGGACGGCCCGGACGCTGGCCGACGTGCCCGACCCGATGTTCTCCGAGTGCGTCGTCGGTCCGGGGGCGGTCGTCGAGCCGTGGCACCTGGCCCGGATGACGGTGCGCGCACCCTGCGACGGGATCGTCGCGGCGGTGCACCCGTACGCCTTCGTCGTCGCGGCGGCCCCGCGGATCGCGGTGCTGGTGCAGGTCGGTATCAACACGATGAGCCTGGCCGGGCGGGGGTTCTCGGTGTACGTCGCCGCCGGGGCGCGGGTCACGGCGGGCGACCGGGTGCTCAGCTGGTCGCCGGTGGAGGTGGCGGACGCCGGACTGTCCACGCTGTGCGTGGTCGTCGCGCTGCAGGCCGAGCGTGACCAGGTGACCGCGCTGGCCGTGCCGGGGGCCGCGGTGGAGGCGGGCGACCCGGTGCTGGACTGGCCGCAGCGGCCCTACGACTGACCTGCGGGACTGCGCTGCGGTCACTCCGACCGGTCGGGGTCTGACGGCTCGGTGGTCGGTCTGGTGGTGGTCGGCCCGTCCGGCCCGGTGGGTCCTGGCGGCCTGGTGGTCTGGTCGTACCGGAGGGTCCTGACGCGCTCGGCAGGGGTGTGGGCCAGGTCCCACAGGTCGCGCTGCCCGGCCAGGGGGATACCGGCCTCGGCCAGGGCGTCGCGGATCGCGACCCGCAGCCGCCGGGCCACCTCCCACTGCCGAGCTGGTGAGGTGCGGACCTGCACGCGCAGGGTGACCGCCAGGGCGGTCAGCTGTTCGATGCCGGTGACCTGCGGTTCGCCGTGCACGTCGGGGTCGATGTCGGGGTCGGCGACCACCTGGGCCGCCGCGGCGGTGAGCAGGTCGCGTACCTGGTCCACGTCGGCGAAGTAGTCCACGTCGACGTCCAGCGTGGCCGCCGCCCACTGCTGGGTCTTGTTGGCGACGCGGGTCACCGACCCGTTCGGCACGAACCACAGGGTGCCGTTCTGGTCCCGGATCTCCGTCACCCGCAGGCCGACCGCTTCTACCGTGCCCGAGGTGACGCCGACGTCGATGATGTCGCCGACGCCGTACTGGTCCTCGGCCAGCATGAACAACCCGGCGAGGAAGTCCTTGACCAGCGTCTGCGCCCCGAAGCCCAGCGCGACGCCGACTACCCCGGCCGAGGCGATGAACGGTGCCAGGCTGACCCCCAACGAGTCCAGCACCAGGAGTATGACGATGGCGCCGACCAGCAGGGACGCGACCGAGCGCAGCACCGACCCGACCGTCTTGGCCCGCTGGGCCCGGCGGGCGGTGGCCAGCGGGTTCACCCGGTTGAGCGTGGCCAGCAGATCGGAGGACTGGCCCGGGTCGCGGGCCAGGCGGACCGTCGTCCAGGCGATGACCTGGCGCAGCACCACCAGCACCAGCAGCCCGGCGACGACGTACAGGCAGATCCGCAGCGGTATGCCGACGAACCAGTCCTGCCAGGTCTCCGGCCCGTCGGAAGCAGGGCTGGGCGCGGGGCTGGGAGCGGGGGTCATGACGGGCCTCCGGCTCCGGTGCGGTCGGCGACGAACTGCAGCTGGTCGACGGTGAGCGCCACCGACCGGGACAGCGCCCGCCCGCCGTGCCCCACCCCGGTCTCCCGGCGCACCAGCACGGGCGCGTCGGCCAACGGCCGGGTGGTAGCGGCCTGCAGGGCGGCGGCCGTCTTGCGGGCGTGCAGCGGGTCGACCCGGGTATCGCCCTCGAACACGGTGAACAGCGTCGCCGGGTAGGCGGTGCCGTCCTGCACCCGGTGGTAGGGGGAGTAGGCCAGCAACCAGTCCAGCTCTTCGGGCACCGCGGCGTCGCCGTACTCCTCGGTCCAGGTCACGCCCAGGCCGAACCGCTGGTAGCGGACCATGTCCAGCAGCGGGGCCGAGCAGACCGCCGCGGCGTAGCCCGCGGGACGCTGGGTGATGGTCGCGCCGACCAGCAGCCCGCCGTTGGAACCGCCCCACACCGCCAGGCGGTCCGGTGTGGTCCAGCCCTCGGCGACCAGGGCGTCGGCCACGGCGTGCAGATCGTCGAACACGTGCTGCTTGGCGCCGCGCATCCCGTCGCGGTGCCACGACTCGCCCTCCTCGCCGCCGCCGCGCAGGTTCGCCACCACGTACACCCCACCGGCCTCTACCCAGGCCAGCGTGGTGGCGGAGTAGCCCGGGTCGAGGCTGATCTGGAACCCGCCGTACCCGTACAGGATGGTCGGGGCGGGGTGCGTCGGGCCGTCCTGGTCGGCGGCACCCACCAGCGCCGTCGGGGCCACGACGAAGGCCCGTACGGTCGTGCCGTCGGCGCTGGTGGTGGTCAGGTGCCGGACGGTGACGTCCGGCAGGTCGGCCAGGGCGCCCGGCGGGGCGGCCCACACGGTCGGGGTGGTGCCGTCCTGGGTCCAGCAGTGCACGGTGGGCACGGTGGTGTGGTCGGTGTAGGTGAACCACACGTCGGTGCCACCCTCGGGCCGGGTGGTCAGGCCGCTGACGGACCCCAGGCCCGGCAGCGGCAGCCTGCCGGTACGGGCCCCGCTGCGCAGGTCGTGGACGGTGATCTCGCTGACCGCGTGCCGCTGCCAGGAGGCCAGCAGCGTCGTGGGGGCCGTGCCGCCGCCCGGCTGGTCGTCGAGCAGGACGACGTCGGTGAGCACCGCCTCGGGGTCCTCGGGCAGCAGCGGGTGCCAGTCGCGCGGGGCGGTCGGGTCGGCCCACAGCAGCCGACCGCGCGGGGCGTCGGCGTCGGTGTGCACGTACAGGCGGCCGTCGCGGGCCACCCAGGCGCTGGTCTCGGCGTCCAGACCCACGACGACCTCGTTGAGCACCGGGGCGTCCGGCGGGGACGCGGTCAGGTCCGCCAGCCACACGTCGGTGCGCGGGGCGGTGCCTGCCGAGGCCGAGACGACCAGCCAGCGGCCGTCGCGGGAGACCTGCACCCCGTAGTAGTTCGTCAGGTCCAGCCCGGCGCCGAACACCTCGACGTCCTCGGACGGGTCGGTGCCCAGCCGGTGCCACCAGACCCGGCGGTGGTACTGCCGCTCGGCGTCCGGCAGCCCGGCCGGGTCGAGGCGGCGCACATAGTAGAACGACCCGCCGCCGGGCAGCCAGGCGACCGGCGAGTAGCGGGCCCGGTCGACGGGACCGTCGACGTCCTGGCCCGACGCGACCTCCAGCACCCGCAGCACGGACTCTTCGGTGCCGCCGGTGGACACCTGGTAGGCGATCAGGTCGCCCTCTTTGGACGGCTGCCAGGCGTCGAGCGTCGTGCTGCCCGACGGGTCCAGGGCCACGGGGTCGACGAGGACCCGTTCGGTCCCGCCCTCGGCCACCACGACCACCGGGTGCTCCTGGTCGCCCGAGCGCCGGGTGAAGAAGTACCGGTCGCCGCGCCACACCGGGACCGAGACGAACCCCGCGCTGAGCAGCTGGTGCAGCCGCGCGGTCAGGGTCGCCGTCGCGAACGGCCCGTCGGCCAGCCGGGCGGCGGTCTGGTCGCGCCACGCGGACCACAGGGCGTCCTGCGCCGCCGACCATGCCTGGGTCTCGGGCGCGGCGGCGTCCTCCAGCCACCGGTACGGGTCGGCCACGGCCCGGCCGTGCAGGTGGTCGACCAGCCGGTCGCGACGATCTGGTGGGTATGCGTCGGGGATGCTCACGGAAGTGCAGGTTACGGCCTGTCGGCCGATCAGCCGAACGATGGTGGTCGCCACAGGCAGTATGTCTCGTCCCGGCCCACCAGCTGGCGGCCAGGCAGGGCTCGGCGTCGTGGAGCAGGTGGGGAGGGGGTGCCCGTCGTCGGACGACTGCACTGACGGGCCGACGGTGCGACACGGAGCGGCCCTTTCAAAGACGCTTGACTCCTCTGGTGGGCATATGGTGCATAACACCGGGCAGCAGGCTCGGTCGCGCGGAGCTGCCAGGCTCCTGTTACGGCCTGTCGGCCGATCAGCCGAACGATGGTGGTCGCCACAGGCGGTATGTCTCGTCCTGGCCCACCAGTTGGCGGCCAGGCAGGGCGCGGCGTCGTGGAGACCGGTACGACCTGCCGCCTCTATGCCGACGGGCTGTCGTGCACCGGTGTTGCCCAGCGGGTCGGCAAGAGTCCGTCAGCCGTGCACGGCATCCTGCGGTGCAACGGTGCAACGGTGTGGCGGTGCGGCCGGTGCACGGGTGGGCCGCCGGGGGTGGTCGGCTGATCCCCTGGTGCCGGTTCGTCCTGGGGGTGCTGGTCCTTGATGGCCTGATTGTTGAACAGGCCGTTTTCGGGTGATATGTTGCAGTTCGACCTGAGTGCTGGAGGGGGGTGCGGATGTCTGTGACGGCGGGTGCTGTCGCCGGTCCGGCTGGTGGTGTGCCGGCCAGGGAGTGGTACCAGGTGCTGGGGCAGTGGCGGGCTGAGTGGTTGGCCCGGCGTCCGAGGTTGGCGCGGCGGGTGGCTGTGACGCGCACGGTGGTGGCGTGGCTGGCGTTGGTGTACGTGGCGGTGCTGTTCGTGGTGCAGCCTGATCTGCGGCTGGGCCTGCGGGCCTGGCTGGGTGCTGTGTGGGTGGTGGTGGCCTGGTTCTTCTTGGCCCGTACGAAGACGTTGACGTTCTCGGGCGCGGTGCGGTTCTTCGCGGTGTGCGGTGTGTGGTCGGTTGTGGTCGCGGTGCTGCTGGACCGGGTCTCGTCGTCTCGTGGCATGTGGGGAGCCTCGGGGTCTGGGTCGGCGACGCTGGTCGCCGGTATCGGCGAGGAGGTGCTGAAGCTGGTGCCGCTGGTGGTGCTGGGCCTGGCCGCTCCGCGTCGGGTGTCGCGGTTCTCTGCGGCGGACTTCGCGCTGCTGGGTGTCGCGGCGGGGGCGGCGTTCGAGGGGGTCGAGGAGGCGATCCGTCGTACTGCGTACATGACCTCTGACGGGGTGTTCGTCCAGCTGGACCGGTTCTTGTACGGCGACGGCCTGCCGCCGGGCTGGGTGCACTTCGGGTTGTGGCCGGTCCCGACCGACTGGGACGACCAGGGTGCTGGGTTCGGTGGGCACGTGGTGACCACGGGGGTCGTCGCGGCCCTGGCGGGCCTGGCCGTCGCGGCCTGGCGCACCGTGCGTCGCAGGCACCTGGTGGTGCGCTGGGCGGTTCGGGCGGTCGCGGTGGGTGTCGTGCTGGTGGGTCTGGTCTCGGTGATGGCCGACCATGTGCTGTACAACGCCCAGGGGCGGGCCAGCCGGGAGGTGCTGCTGGACCCAGAGGTCAGCGCCCTGCCGTGGTGGGTCCGGGTGCCCTGGTCGGCGCTGGGGCACGGGCAGGTCTTGTGCGTTCACCAGGTGAAGGTGCAGAATTCATTGACTCCTCACGCACCGCTTGGGACGTCAAGGCATTTCGGGGTGACCGGTTCGACATTGACGATTCTCTCAGTTCCGTATACGAAGAGATGCGGGCGGGAAATAATGTGATGCTGGATACTCGGCACCTGTCTCCCGAGCAGTTCATGGAACTCGACGGAGCGATCAGGGCAGCGGGATACAGTGGGAGGGTGTTGTGGTGGCCGTAAGGACTGGTGAAAAGTACTCTGAACCGGACGGGCTGGATGAACTGCTCGCTGCGCATGCTGCGTGGGTCGAGTCGTCGGGCAAGGAGGGGAGTAGATTGGTGCTGCCGCGCGCCGTTCTACGCGGCGTCAGCCTGGCCGGGGTCAATCTAAGGTGGGCTGATCTGGGAGAGGCTGACCTACGCGGAGCCGATCTGAACTCCGCTGATGCTTTCGGCGCCGTACTCACCCGTGCAAATCTCTCGGATTCCGACCTAGACAGAGCGTACATGGCGGGAGCCGACCTCTCTGGTGCTGATCTCTCTAGGGGATACCTCAAGAAGGCGGATCTGTCCGGGTGCCGGATGGTGGGAACAGTGCTGAGGGGGGCGTCGCTGATTAGGGCAGACTTTGGCCGGGCCGACCTGAGCGGGGCTGACCTGTCGCACGCTTATCTTTATCGGACCCATTTCTATCGAACGGTTATCGACGGGATTGACCTCACTGAGGCCGATATGGTTGGGCTAATTGTCAATGGTGAGAGATTCGATGTTTCTCGTGTGTCCGGCGTGGCTGGTACGATTGGGTTTCCCGACGATCCGGTGACGATCGTCGGTGACGGCCCAGAGCGGGAGACGACGGTCGCCGACCTGATCGAGACCATGAACCGACGCGGGGCGCAAGTGACAACCTGGCCTGAGGGTCAGCGCCCACCACAGTCGCAGTGGCGTTGGCGCCCCGACGGGGTCGGGATGCCAGGCCCCAGCCAGCACACGCAGGCGCCTGTACCCCGGGCGTCGTGGGTGGCCTCGTCGTGGGCACCGCGTCCCAAGATAGGCACTACCTACCGTCTGGACCTGGCCCGGCACCCTGAGGCGATGGCTGTCCCTCAGCCGGGCACCAGGTACGAGGTGAGCCTGCTCGGCGGGCTCGAGGCGGACTACTACACCGACGCCGCGGGCCAGATCAGGTTCTTCGAGACCGTGCCTGGCAGCGCGTCGGTGCCGAATCCGGTGCTGGAAGTCCTGCAGCCGGGCTCGGCGTATGTGGTGCATCCTGCTGAAGGTCGGTTGGTGGTGCTGCGTACCGACGAGCAGGCCCGGCTGGTCGAGGTCGTGGCGGACCCGCTGGCCCCGGTGGGGTCGTTCGGGGCCGGGGGACACCCGCTGACGGGGCTGCTGGGTGAGTGGCCGGGCCAGGTCAGCCCGGCCACGCTGCTCGGGTTTCTAGGGGCGTCGGCCGTCGAGGCCCTTGGTCGTCTCGGGACTTGGCTGGCCGCCGCGGTGAGTCGTGGTCAGCACGTCTGGGTACGTCTCCAGGTGTTCTACGACGAGACCGGGGTCGTCCCGGTGGGGGTCCAGGCAGACTGGTCCGGCGACGGCCAGACTGCCACCGAGTCCTTTACCAACGCCTGATCGTGAGCATCATCGGAGACACGCTGGGTGGTCACAGCGCGCCCTGTCTGCTGGGTGAGGCCGCTTTCGGGTGATACGTTGCAGTTCGACCCGAGTGCCGGAGGGGGAGCGGATGTCTGTGGCAGCCAGCACTGTCACCGGCCCGGCTGGTGGTGCGTCGCCCAGGAACTTCGCCGGGGCGACCCTCGGACGCGGCGCCCGCGCTGTCACCAAAGAGATCGTGGAGGGAATTCGACCATGAAATCTGAGAAGTCGCCAAGACGACGCTTGTGGTGGACAGTTTCGGTCGTCGCTGCTGCTGCTGTGGTGGCGGCCTCGGTCTATGGACTGGTTCACTACTGGACAACCGCCCGCGACCGGGGTCTGTATGCCGATGCCACCGGGACCGCCGGATGGACGACACCTGCGGAGAATGTCGCAGCCGTGGCAAGCCTTGTCGGCCTCCCGCTCGGGATGGCGGTGCTGCTGGTCGGGACAGTTCTGGCAATCCGTGGCTCAGGAACGGATCGTGACGCTGACAACGCTGCTCGCACAGACAAGTCAGCCCAAAAGGAAGGAGTCACCGACCACCCCGCATGAGTGACGAGTGGGCTGTCGGCCTGGCATGCCCGTGCGCGCTGGCCCGGCCGGGTCGGCGCGCACGGGCGTGAACGGCTGCTGGTGGCGGTGTGGATCACCGGGCGGGACCTGGCCCAGCAGGCGGTGGGCACCGGGGCCGACAGAGTGAGCCTGCTTCATGTGCGCCTGACCTCCACGAATGTCGCATCCGGACCCACACGGGAGGCGTTGCTGCCCTGGGTGCTGTCGAGGTCGACGCAGGCGAGAGGGTCTGGGTCCAGATTAGATGGGTCATCCCGCACCGCCGGGGCTGTCTGCTACGCTGGACTGGAGTTGATCACGCATAGGCAACGGGAGGGATGATGGTTGCGAAGACGGTCGGCATCGCGGTCTCGGAGGATCTGCGCCCCGCGCTGGACGAGGTCGTGGAGCACTTCGGGCACGGTAACCGCAGCGAGTTCTTGCGGCTGGCCGTGCGGGACTACCAGGGTCGGCTCCGCCTCGAACGGCTGCACGCCCTGCGTGAGGAGGCGCGCGGTGAGCGGGGCGGTCGCCGCTACTCGACCGACGAGGTCCTGGCGCTCGTCCGGGACAGTGCGTGATCGACCCGGCTACTGGCGTCGTCTTCGACGTCAACGTCTACCTCGACTACATCCTCGGTGACGACGGCAGCTGGCCGTTGCTGCCGCCGACGACCGACAACCCGGCCGCCGATGCCGTGTCGGCCGCCTTCGCCGGGCGCTTCCGGCTGTTCACCTCGCCGCACGTCCTGCGTAACGTCGCCCGCGTCATGCGGACCGTCGGGCAGAGCGAGCCGACCGTCGAGGCGTTTGTCGCAGCGATCGTGGAGATGTGCGAGTTCTCCGGCGGCGCGGTGATCGAACCGCAGGCGCATGACCACGGCGTCGTCGACTACGAGGACAACCTCATCGTGTCCCTGGCCAAGGACCCTGCCGTCGACGCCCTCATCATCGTCACCAGCGACCACCACCTGCTCGACATCGGGCCGAGCTGGAACGGGCGACTCGTCATACGCCCCCGCGATTTTGTCCGTCATGTCGTGGCGCGCTGAACCCCCTAGCGCAGACCAGGCCGATCGACCCTCGAGCACCTGGGCTCGGCGCGCACCGATGCTGAGCTGGCTGCGTTGATGCAGGTCGGGCGCCGTAGGCTGGAGCACGAGGGCCAGGGTGTCCTCGATCTTGGCCTGGACCCTGCAGCCGATCAGCCTCACAACCACCAACTTCACCTACACCCGAAGTTTGCACCGCCAGCAGACCAGACACCGGCGGCACGCCGGAGAGACCTCAACCCAGATCACGCAGCAGCACGATCAGCACGGCGAACAGCCACACCGTGACATGGGCATGCCTACATATCAGTCGCCGAAGGGCCCCACCCGGACCACCGAGCGGGGCCTGGAGGCTAAGGCCCTGGCCCGTTCGGGTTCGCCACCGGCCGAGGAACCGGGTACTGCTGCCCATACGTCCCCCACCTGAGCCCCGAACCCAACTTGTCACAGTGTTGAGACACGATGTCGCGAAACTGCGACACCACTCCGGCCTGCTGGAGAACACCGCTGTGTACGCTGTGGAACATGACAACACCACAACAATGGTTGCGGACCGCGCTCGCCCTCACGGTCGCCGTGACGGTGGGCACGTCTGCGTGCTCACTCACGCTGGACAATTCATCCGGGAGTTCGGACGATAACGCCCCGACTATTAGTAGCGCCGCGCCCAAAGGCATAATACCTTGCTGGAACGGGGCGACGAGTGGTGAGTGCCCCAAGTTCGCCAGGAGCGAAGCAGTGCACTACGCTTTCGCCTTACCTGGAAATTTCACATGCGAACCATGGCTTGCAGATATCGCACGCGGCATGCACTATGCGGAGATATGCGACTTGGAAAACGGTGCCGACCTCGAGCTTGAGCTGTGGTCGGACGCAAGCGTGGCAGCAGACGAATGGACCGAAGACTCGGACACGGCCATCACCTGGACAGACACTGAGGGTAACGCTGTCGGTACTTTCTTCCAAGACGAGTACAACGATGGCTACGCGGCTTACTGCTACGAGAGTGTTCCCGCCTGCCTGACAGTATCCCAGTCTGACGTCGTGGGATTCGGCACGCTGTCACCCGACCAGATACAGCGGGTTGCCGATTGGCTAGACGTCTATCCCTTGGGTGAACCGACTGCGGGCTGGAGCCTCGAAACCGCCTTGCAGGCGTTCCCAGCAGCGCCCGGTGCCGAGGGGCTGACGTGCGAGATCCCAGACTCTATCGACTCATCGATCAACGGAGAGCAGTACAGCTGCCAATGGCCGTCAGACGACTACGAAAATACGGCAACCATCATTCGGTGGTCGACAGCCCAGGAAGTCGCCGACCACTACAGCGGAAGGCTCTACACTCAGATAGCCTGGATGGGTGATGGCGTAGAGCGCGGTTCCATATTCTTGTTTCTAGGTTCGTTAGAGTACCCTGAAGACAGCGAAGCTATCGTGTGGTGCTACAGCGATATTCCGTACTGTCTCAGTATCGACACCCAGATCATATTGGTCATGGATGGTCATGATTTCCCGTTCAGCCGCATCGAACGCGTCGCTCCGCTCACCGCAGACCAGGCTGCGGCGCTCGGCGAACGTTGAACCGTGGCAAGGTTGGTTGCGCACAGCCAAGGGGCCTGTTGAACGACCACGTCCCGGCTGCGGAGCGCCGGACGGGCGATCTGCGGCGCCCTGTCTGTGGGGGTCTGTGGGGACGTAGCGCTGCTACGACCCCTCCTCGCTCAGAACCTGGTTGTTCAACAGGCCCCAAGGCCAAAGCATCGGGCACCGGAAAACCCATACGAGCGGCCAGACGGTTTGGGCCGGGTTTCCGTGAATGGGCCGGGTCTGCAGACCCGGCCCATTCACGGAAACCCGGCCAAAGTTGGCTGGTGTGAGCCGCCACAGTTCACACAGTGCTTCAGGGGGTGGGGTTGTGGGTCCCCACCGTCCTCCCTGCTGTCCCACCGTGGTTCGTCAACCAAGTCGTCTTCAGTCTGTGTCACCTCAGGGCAGGGTCCTGGACCAGGGCGCCAGAGCGGCCCCGTAGAATACCGGCATGCTCTCAGGTGCTGTGCTGTCGCAGTGGCTGCAGCGCCAGACGGGGACCGTCGTGCAGGGGTCGCGGATCACGCTGAGCCTCAGCGGTCTGCCGCGGATCTCGCAGAGTGTCGACTCCGTTCCGGTGCGTCCGCGGCTGCCGGTGGTGCACGGCGGGCAGGCGGCGGTGGCCCGGGTGCAGGACGAGACCGGGGCGGAGCTGGCGCTGCGGGTGCAGGGCGTCGCCTCGCAGGAAGAACAGTCGCGCCATATGGAGCGGCTGGTGTCCATGCTGACCGTCGCCACGGCTGCCCGGGAGCAGCCCCAGACGTACCCGGCGGTGCTGCCGGTGCACGAGTCGTTCGTCCTCACCGTGCCGGGCACGCAGATCCCGGTGACCGACGCCGCGGAGGAGTACGAGCTGTGGTGCGACGTCATGGCCTGGTGCCCGGGCGACCTGAACGACTGGCTGGCCTCCCCGGCGACCCTCCGCACGTCGGCTGCGCCGCCGCGCGGAGCCTCTCGCGCCGGGGAGCCCGTGCAGCACCGTCCGGCGGAGGTCGTGCTGCCGCTGTTCCTGCCGGTGATCGCCACGGTGCAGGCGGTGCACGAGAACCTGGGCATCATCCACCGGGACATCACGCCGAACAACGTGATGGTGGACAGCACGGGCCGGTTGCTGCTGGCCGACTGGGGCATCGCGCACGGCCTGGCTGCGGGCCAGACCTCGACGTACACCCAGCTGGTCGGTAACCGGGGGTTCGCCCTGCCGCCGGAGATGCTGGCCGGGGACCCGTCGGTCGGTCGGTACACCGACGCCTGGTACCTGGGCTGCCTGCTGTCGTGGATGCTCACCGGTGACACCCCCGGGCCGCAGCACGGTCCCGGGTGGTTACCACCGGGCTTGCCCGAGGGTCAGACCGGTGACGTGGTGCGGGCCGTCGTGGGCGGGCTGTGCGCGGCGGACCCGCACCAGCGCCTGGCCCTGCCCGACGCGGTCGCCGCGCTGCGCGAGGGGCGCGCCCCGACCACGACGGTCGAGCTGTCAGCACCCGCCACGTCTGGCCTGCCCGGCAGAGCCTCGGGCTCGCCAGGCTCGGGGGAGCCCGCCGGGTCGGTGACCGAAGTGCCGGTTCCGGTTGCGGTGCCCGCCCGGTCCCGTCGTCGGGTGCTGGTGGTGGTTGCCCTGGTCGTCGCGGGCTGCCTGGTGCTCGGCGGAACGGCACTGGCGCTGGTGGGCTATGCCCTGCGCGACGACGCGAAGAGCCCGCCAGCGGGGCCGCCGACGACCAGCCAGCCAGACCCAGGGCCGACGAGCGACGACCGGTGGGACTTCAGCATCCCCCGCACCTATGTGGTGTGGGACAGCACCGGTCCGTTCTCGGTGGACGAGACGTTGTTCCGGCAGGACTACGCTTTCACGTCCGAAGATCGGCTGCCGCGGCAGATCACCTGCGACCTGTCCGAGGTCATGCCCAACATCAAGATCGACCTGGACGCCCTGGTGCTCACCGCCGATGTCGAGGTGGCGATCGAGGTGGGGCCTCGGTGCACCCTCATCGTCGACATCCCGCCGGAGACCAACTGGACGCTCGACTGGAACGGGATCCGTTCGTACACCACCGAACCGAGCTTTGAGGTCATCGGTTCGGACTTCGCCGAGGGGCCGGTCACCCTGGGCGACGGCCCCGGGACGTACCGTCACGTCCCCAACCCGGGTCAGCCGGTGCTCCACCTGACGGTCAGCAGCATGTTCCGTTTCTTCGTCAGGTCCTCGTACGTCCAGTGGGACTACGGCACCGCCGCGTTCGAGATACCCGTCTCCGAAAGCATGTCCCGGTTCCGGTTCCCGTCCGACGACGAGCTGCCCCGCGAGATCACCTGCGTCGGGAGCTTCATGACGAGTCTGGACTTCCGCCACGTCTCGCTCTCCGCCGACGTGGACGTGACGATCGACTACGCCAAGGAGTGCCCCACCAACACGCTGCTGCTGTCACCGGACCAGAACTGGACCGTCGACTGGTCCGGCACCGGGTCGGCCGCGCTGAAGGTCGCACCGGGCGTGGCCGACGCCTCCGGCCAGACCGTCAAGGCAGGCACCAAGACCCTCAGCCACGTCGTCGACCCCGGCAAGCCGACCCTGAACCTCAAGGTCACCAGCGCGTCCGTGGTCCACGTCGAACCGCAGCAGGCGGTCTACTGACTGACCTCGTCCGGCACGACGGGCGGCACATGTTTCAGGATCAGTACACCGAGTGGGCCTCTGGTGGGGTTTGGTGGCCCGTAGAGTGGCAGCATGCTCTCAGGTGATGTGCTGTCGCAGTGGCTGCAACGCCAGACCGGGACCGTCGTGCAGGGGTCGCGGATCTCGTTGAGCCGCGGCGGGCTGCTGCGGATCTCTGACGGTGCGGACTCGATCCCGGTGCGTCCACAGCTGCCGGTGGTGCACGGCGGGCAGGCGGCGGTGGCCCGGGCGCAGGACGCCACCTCTGGGGACGCCACGGCCGGGCTGGCGCTGCGGGTGCAGGCCGTGACCTCGCAGGAAGAGCAGTCGCGCCAGATGGAGCGGCTGGTGAGCATGCTGACCGTCGCCACGGCCGCCCGGGAGCAGCCTCAGGCGTACCCGGCGGTGCTGCCGGTGCACGAGTCGTTCATCCTCACCGTGCCGGGCACGCAGATCCCGATGACCGGTGCCGCGGAGGAGTACGAGCTGTGGTGCGACGTCATGGCCTGGTGCCCGGACGACCTGAACGGCTGGCAGCGCACGGCGGGCCCGCAGCACCGCTCGCTGCAGGCCGTGCTGCCGATGTTCGTGCCGGTGATCGCCACGGTGCAGGCGGTGCACGAGAACCTGGGCATCATCCACCGGGACATCACGCCGAACAACGTGATGGTCGACCCCGCGGGGCGTCTGCTGCTGGCCGACTGGGGTATCGCCCACGGCCTGGCCGCGGGCCAGACCTCGACGTACACCCAGCTGGTCGGTAACCGGGGGTTCGCCCTGCCGCCGGAGATGCTGGCCGGGGACCCGTCGGTCGGTCGGTACACCGATGCCTGGTACCTGGGCTGCCTGCTGTCGTGGATGCTCACCGGGGACACCCCCGGGCCGCAGCACGGTCCGCCGTGGTTGCCGCCCGGTCTGTCCACCAGCCTGCCGGTCGGCGGGCCCGGCGACGTGGTGCGGGCGGTCGTGGGCGGGCTGTGCGCCCCGGACCCGCGTCAGCGTCTGGCCCTGCCTGACGCGCTGGCTGCGCTGCGCGAGGGGCGGGCTCCGTCGGGTCCGGTGGCACCGGTGACAGCCTCGCCCACCGTCCCCGTCCAGCGCCCGGCCGGGCCTGCCCAGCCGTACGTGCCGGGCAGCCCGGCCTGGGGTTCGTGGCAGCCTAGCCAGAACAGCGCGACCATGCCTGGTTACGTGGCCGACGCTCGGGTCGGCGCGTCCGCCCCGTCGTCCGCCCCGTCGTCCGCTGCGTCGTCGCCGGGCCGTTGGGTGCTGGTGGCCACCGCCGCGGTCGTCGTGGTCTGCCTGATGGTCGGCGGGGCGGTGTGGGCGGTGCGGGGCCTGCTCGGGAACGACGACGCGCAGGTCCCGGCGGCTTCGCCGAAGACCACCCAGCCCGCTCGGGGCCCGGTGGTGACGGACGTCGCCGCGCCGAGCACCGACGACGACTACGTGGTGTGGGGCGGCGGTACCGGCCCGTTCGTCTGGCCCGAGGGGACGTTCCCGCCGGACTACGTGTTCACGTCCGAGGACCAGCTGCCGCGGCAGATCACCTGCCACGCAGACACCCCCTTCGCCGTGGTCGACCTGGACGCCCTGGTGCTCACCGCCGACGTCGACGTGGCGGTCGACGTGGGTGCGGATTGCGACCTCGACATCGCGATCCCGCCCGAGACCAACTGGACGCTCGACTGGAACGGGGTCAAGTCGTACGACGGCTGGCCGCGCGGCTTCATCGACTGGGACTTCACCGGCGGACCCAAGCACCTGTCCGACGGCCAGGAGACGTACCGTCACGTCCCCAACCCGGGCCAGCCGGTGCTCCACTTCACGGTCACCACCATGTCGTCGGTCCGCTTCGGCACCACGTACGACGACTGGAACAACGGCACCGCCCCGTTCACGATGCGCGAGTACGGCCAGCTGACCCGGTTCCGGTTCCCGTCCGCCGACGAGCTGCCCCGCCAGATCACCTGCAACAAGACCCCCATGACCGGTCTGGACTTCCGGCGCGTCTCGCTCGGATCAGACGTGGACGTGACGATCGACTACGCCCTGGGCTGCCCCACCAACACGCTGCTGCTGTCACCGGACCAGAACTGGACCATCGACTGGACCGGTACCGGATCGGCGACCCTGGAGATCGCACCGGGCGTGGCCGACGCCTCCGGCCAGACCGTCAAGGCAGGCACCAAGACCGTCAGCCACGTCGTCGACCCTGGCAGGCCGACCCTGAACCTCAAGGTCACCAGCGCGTCCGTGGTCCACGTCGAACCGCAGGTGGCGGTGTACTGACCGCTGCTCGGGGTCGCGTGCGGTCGGGTGTCCGCTGCTGGGGTCTCGGCCCGGCAGGCTCTGGGCAGCTTCGGGTGCGAGGTTCGTCGTGCCCCATGAAGTGCCTGGTCAGGGCGTCGGGCGGTGGTCGTGTCGTCACGTCCCGGAAAGATGGGTCGCCGAATCACTCGACTGGGTGAGGTAGATCCGCTAGTTTGTCAGGGAACGTCCGGTTTTGTCCGGGCTGCCGGAGTGGCGGTCAGGCAGGACGTGGCGGCGGGAGCGGGTGACAAGCCGGTCAGGAGGTTCTGGTGGCGGTGACAGGCGGGCGGGCGGTACTGGTTCGGCTGCGGCGGGTTGGGCGGTCCCGTAGGCGTGGTGGCGTGCGTCTGGGTGGGCATGATGGGCTCAACATCTCACGAGGCCGGACGACCTGGTCTCGCCCGGGCCGTACCGCATGTGGGCCGAGCATGGGTGTGATGCATCTCACAGTGTGGCTCGCTGTTGCAGAGATCGAGGGTGTAGCTGCTGGTCAGAGGGGGTGCGGTGGGCAGGCCGGGTTTCGTCACAGATATCTGCTGTCCGGATTGTACTCGTCTGGGCTACCGATGAGATATCTTCGTGACCTGAAGGAGGCCGAACCGCGACGCGGGACCGGACCAGAGGTGTCGTCCGCGCGTACGGGGTAGGGCACGACAGGGCTAGTGAAGGGGAGTAAGTGATGATGACGAGTACCGGTGCACAGCAAGCGGTGCTGGCGCGGCCGTTGCGGCAGCGCCGACGTCCAGCTTTGTTGGCGTTGGGCCTGCTCATGGTTGTTATCGGCGCCATGTCTGTGTGGTTCTTGCTGGCTCGTGCTGGTGGGACGGTGCAGGCAGTCGCTCTCAGCAACGGGGTCCAGCGCGGAGCGGTGATCGGCAGCGGTGACGTGAGGATCATAGAAGTGGTGCAGGGCACGTCGCAGCCTTTCGTGGCGGGGGACCGGATCGAGGAGGTGGTGGGGCAGGTCGCCCAGTTCGAGTTGCGACCCGGGCAGGTGCTGGCGCCCGACGAGTACGGTCCGGAACTGGTTGTACCCAAGGACAGGGCGGTCGTGACCGTGTTCCCCAGCCAGCGTCCCGCGCAGGTGCTGCACGCTGGTGACCATCTCTCTCTGGTCTTCGCGGGGACGCCGCAGGCCGAGATCCCTGATCCTCTGGTGGCGTGGGATGCGACGTTCGTGCGCACCGACACGGTCGCCGGGAAGTCCGGTGACGAGTTCTGCGTGGTCGTGGAGGTTGCGGCGCAGGAAGCCAGGGCCGTGGCTGCCGCGTCGGCCAGCGGGCGTCTGGTCCTGGCCCAGGTGAGCGAGGCGCCGAAATGATGCTGGCGCTGGTCTCGGCCAAGAGTCCGGGCGTGACGGTGACGGCGCTGTCCCTGCTGCGGGCCTGGTGCGGGGGTGCCGCCATGCTCGTGGAGGCCGACCTGTCTGGTACTTCTGTGCTGCCGGGGTTCCTGGGTGGGGCGGTGGGTGCCGAAGGTCGGGGTCTGGTGCCGGGGCTGGCTGTGGCACACTCGCACGGGGTCCTGGCCGAGCAGTTCGTGGAACAGACGTTGCCGTTGTTCGACTCTGCGGCAGGGGCGCGGCGTCTGCTGCCGGGCCTGCGGTCGCCGGGTGACGCTGCGGCTGCCGCCGAATTGTGGAATCCGCTCGGTGAATTTCTGAAGAATTTCGGTGCGGCCGACGCCATCGTCGACATGGGGCGTATCGGGGCGCCTTTCGACCCCCGCGACGACCTGCTGGCCCGTGCCGACCAGGTGTTCCTGGTCACCGGGTCAAGCCTGACGGACGTGTGGGCGGCGCGGGGCACGGTGGCCTCGCGGGCTACGGCATTGTCTGGTCTATGGAGCGCGGTGGTCGTAGGCCCTGGGCGTCCCTACGGGGCCGAGGAGGTGGCCTCGGCTGTCGGACTGCCGCTGGCGGGGACCATCGCATGGGACCCACGTTCGGCCGGTGTCCTGGCTCATGGCGGCAAAGACGCCCGGTCTGCATCGGGTCCGCTGGCCCGCTCCGCGGCGGTGCTGGCCACGCGGGTCCACGCCCTGGCGGCAGGGGGCCGACCATGAGTCTGAGTGCGAGCACGTCGCCCCACCCGGTCGTTCGCCAGACCGCGCCGCGTACGGGGCCGCCTTCCGCGCCCGGGCATCTGGTCGCCCCGGCTGGTCGGCCTGGCCTCACGTCTGCTCGTGGGCCGGTACCGCACACGCGTCCGACTGAGGCGCTGCCTGAGCGTGACCTGGTGGTCGCGCTGCAGGGGCGGGCGGCTGATTCGTGGACCAAGACGGCGTCCTCACGTCAGGGTATGGATGAGGCATCGGTCGCTGAGATGGGCAAGGCGCACGTGGCGCAGGTGGTCGCGGCGTGGTCCGACGAGCAGGTCCGTGCCGGTGCCGCGCCTCTAGGCTCAGCGGCCCGGTCGGCGTTGGCCAAGGCCGTGTTCGGCGAGATGTTCGGCCTGGGCCCGGTTCAGCCGTTGGTGGACGCCGGGGCGACGGCGCCGGTGACGGACATCGAGATCATCGGGTGCGACCCGGTGCTGATGATGATGGCGGACGGGACGTTCGCGCAGCACCAGCCAGTGTTCGCCACCGATGCTGACATGGTCGCGTGGCTGCAGCGCCTGGCATCGCAACTGTCCGGGGACTCCTCGGCGCACACGTACACGTTCACTCGTACCAGTCCGCACCTGGAAGTCGAGCTGCCGGGTCGGGCCAGGTTGTCGGCGGCGTACTGGGTGTGCCCGCGGCCAAGGGCAGCGATCCGGCTGCAGGCCGTCAAGGACGTAGACCTGACGGCCCTGCGGGCCGCTGGGACGATCGACCCGGTGCTCGAGCACTTCTTGACTGCTGCGGTGCGCGCTGGGCTGAACATCGTGGTATCCGGGCAGGGGCAGGGCTCGGGCAAGACGACGCTGCTGCGGGCGTTGCTGGCCGCGCTGCACCCGATGACGTCGGTGGCGGTGGTCGAGTCGGTGCCCGAGCTGTACCTGGACCAGCACCCTGAGCGTCACCGGCGGGTGTTCTCCCAGACTGCTCTGCCACGTGCCCAGAACACCGGGGAGTCCCGCCACGCCGCGATAACCACCGCCGTGGCCCTGGAAAAAGCATTGCGATCCAACTCTGAGCGTCTGGTCGTAGGGGAGGCCCGTGCTCCAGAAGAATTGCTGGCGATGTTCGAGGCTATGCAAGTCGGTAATGGTTCTATGACGACAATTCATGCCAATTCCGCTCGCGACGTCGTCGAGCGTCTGGTCGGGCTGGCGGTGCGAGACGTATCCGTCGGTGAGGCGTACGCCTACCGGCAGATCGCCGCGACGATCGACCTCATCATTTTCCTCGGTGTGGAGATCGACCCGCAGACCCGCCGCCGTACCCGGTACGTGCGAGAGATCGTCGAGCCCACCCGCGGGGAAGGCGGCCAGGTCGCGATCACCGACGTGTTCGTCCCTGGTGAGGACGGCCGGGCGGTGCCTCGCTCGTTCCCCTCCTGCATGGACCGGATCGTCGCGGCCGGGTTCGAACGGGCCTGGTTCACACCCGCCGCCGCGTGGAGGCAGTCGTGAACGAACGTCGTCACCCACTACAGAGGCAGCCACGAGAGGTGGATCAACCCATGACAACAAGACACGGCGAGTTCGCGGGCCCGGTCGCGGCCGGATGCGCCGCCGACGCAGAGACCACGAGCGCTTCCGACCGCAGAGGGCAGCCGTGAGTACCGCGATATCCGGCGCTGCGGCCGCTGCCGTGGCCGGGTTGGGTGTCCTGCTGGTCGTCGTCGGGGCACTGCGCGTCCCGGACGGTCCGACTCGGCCGCGCAGGGACCTGGCCGCCCTAGCAGGGATGCGGCCCGGAGGACGGCTGTACTCGGCGCGGTGGGTGCTGGCCGCCTCGGCGTTGGTCGGCCTGGTCGCCGGGGCGACGACCGGCCGGTGGTTCCTGGTGCCGGTGCTCCCGCTTGCTGTCGTCGGCCTGCCTGCGCTGCTGCGGTCCAGCGGCGACAACCTCGCCGAGACCTTGTCCGACCTGGAGGCGTGGTTGCGCGGCCTTGCCGGGACCCTGCGTGGCGGGTCGGGGCTTGAACAAGCCCTGCGGGCCAGCCGTGACAGCGTCCCGCCTAGTCTCGCCCCGTCGATCGTACGGCTGGTCGCTCGGCTCGACTCCGGAGTGGCCCTGCCCGACGCGCTGCGCACCTGGGCTGACGAGCATGGCACCTATACCACCGACCTGGTGGCCTCGTGCCTGGTCCTGGAGGCTGGCCGCCGCTCGGGTCGCCTGGCCACCGCGCTGGAAGACCTGGCCGACACGGTCGCCGAGGCTGTTGCCAACACCAGGCAGGTGGAGGCCGACCGGGACGCCCCGCGTTGGGAGGTCCGCATCATGACCGTCCTGTCCCTGGTCCTGGTGGGTGCCCTGATGATGTTCTCCCAGGTCGCGGATTTCTACACCACCGGTACTGGACAGGTGGTCGCCATGGGCCTGGTTGCCGCGTATGCCGGGTGCCTGGTCTGGATGCGCGCGGTCGCCCAGGGCAAGCCCACCCCCCGGTTCCTGTCTGAAAGCCCAGGAATACAGCCCGTGCGAGAAGGGACATCGTCATGATCTTGTGGCAGGCAGCACTGGTCACCGGGGCGCTGATCGGTGGTGGCAGCACCCTGGTGGTGCGTCAGGCGCTGGGCGCCCCACCGGACCTGTCTGCGGCCCTGGCGCGCCTGTCGGGTACCGAGGTACCCGTTGCCGCGTCGGATGCCACCCTCAAAGGCAGGGTCGGGCGGACCGTGGCCACCCGTGCGGCTCTGCCGCGGCTACCCGGCGCGGCGACCGACGCCGACCTGGTGCTGGTCGGGGTGGACCCGGCCGAGCACCTGGGAGAGAAGGTCCTGGCCCTTTTTGTCGGGCTCGTGGGCCCCGCCGTTGCGGCGGCGGTCCTGGCCCTGGCCGGGCTCGCCCTTCCCGTCGGGCTGGTCGTAGTGGTGACGGTGCTCATGATCGTGGTCGGGTGGATCGGGCCTGACCTGGACGTCGGTCGACGCGCCGCTGCGGCCCGCGCCACCTTCACCCACGCCGTGTCGGCGTACACCGAGCTGGTCCAGATCGGGCGCCTGGCCGGGGCCGGGACGTCCCAGGCTGTCGAGGACGCCGCCACCGTAGCGACCAGCTGGCCCTTCCAGCGCATCGCAGAGGCCCTGGACAATGCCCGCTGGGCCGGTCGTACCCCTGCCGACGCCCTGGGAACTCTGGCCGACACCATCGGAGTGCTCGCTCTCAAAGACCTCGCCCGGACCATCGCCCTGGGAACGGTCGAGGACGCCGAGATCGCCGATCGGCTGCGCGGGCAGGCCCGCGCCATGCGCGGCGCCCAGGCTTCCGCCGAGCGTGCCGCCGCGAACAAGGCCACCGTCGGGATGTTCATCCCCCTGGGGGCGACCCTGTGGGTCGTCGGGGCCGCGGCCCTCATCCCGGTCTTGCTCGCTCTCTAGAACAAACCCAACCAGGAAGGAACCCCCCATGAAGGCATATCTGACCGGCCGTCGGTTGGCCGCCCGCGACGCCGGGTACGGCACCGTGGAGTACATGCTCATCCTTTTGGGCGTGATCCTCGTCGCCGGGCTCGTCGTGGCCGCCCTCACCGGCAAGATCAACGAGCTCATCAGCGACCTCGGCTGACCCCCCCAGGCAGAACCACGCAGGAAGGGAACACGCACCGTGAGAGACAGACACGTCACAAGAAGGCTCGTCGACCGCCGACCGGCCGCGCGCGACGCCGGTTCGTACTCGGTCGAGGCCATTCTCACCGTCACCCTGGTCACCACCATAGTCCTGGGCACTTTTCAGGTCGCCCTGTGGGCCACCGCACGCAGCGCGGCACGCCATGCTGCCAACCGTGCCGTCATCACCGCGACCCTCGAAGGCGGTACAGAGGCCGCCGCCGACCAAGCCGCCAGGCAACGCCTCGAACGTGGCAGCAGCGGCCTGTTCGACAACCACGAGGTAGACGTGACCATCACCGGAGACGAAGTACGTGCCACCGTCCGCGGCGACGTCCTCAGCCTCGTCCCGGGCCTGCCCGTCCGCGTCACCGTCACATCGACCGGACAGGTCGAGAGGTGGACCAGCCCATGACAGCAGCACGTACCAGTGCCGGGCTGGCTGTGGTCGTCGCTCTGATGACGGTCGGGATCGCAGGATGTACCGGCGGTACCACCGACCAACCGACTCAGACGCCCACAGCCAGCGCGTCGCCGACCGCGACACCCAGCGTCGACCCGGACGACCCCCAGGCCGTTGCCTACGCCACCGCCACCGCACTGTTCGAGGAATACTTCGAACTATCACAGGAGATACGACAGAAACCCGGAGTCCCCGACTGGGAGATCGTCCTGAACTATACTAGTGGAGACATCAGAACAAATACAGTTTTTGTGTATGAAGCAATGGCGGCAGACGGAGTGGTACAGGAGGGTGAGGCACGGATCGCATCGATCGTACCGATTTCCTACGAATCGGATCCTACGGGATGGGCTGACGTTGTTCTCGCCGTTTGCATCGACTCGTCCGAGAGCAGCATGGCGGGATGGGTTGGTGGTCCGTCAAAGTCTAAGCCCGGTCAGCCGGACAGAGTTCTGCTCACCTATACAGTGAGAGCATTCCCGCAGACGCACCTGGGTGGCGATGTGGTCTCCTGGGCGATCGATAGCGCCGAGATATTGGAGGAACAGGCATGCTAAACAGGACCCGGATCACCGCTTCTCTAATTCTGACGGTGCTGTTCGCAATTACGGCAGGAATCGGTCCAGCGGGCGCCGCAGAACCGGGTGTGGACGTCGGAACCTGCGGGTGGCCCATGTCGATCAACTCGGACGGCGACTGTGTATATCTGTCTGCGGAGGATGCCGGGACTTCGGTCTCCGGCGGAGGCGGCAATAGGCAGGGAGGTCCTCCGGTTTGCAGGCAGGCTGACGAGGATTCGAGACTTCCGCTCTGCTACCATTATCCCTATGGGAGCTGGAATCAGACAAAGAAGTGTTGGACCAAACGCTCTGACCCGCAGCCTGAATCCGATTTCTTCATGTGGGAAGGTCGTACCTACGGTGCAATCTATGATTGCTGGAGAAGCAACACTACGCCAACGATTGGTCGTGGGGGTGGGGTAAATGAGATGATGAATTGGCAGTATTGGTCGTCGGATGGTCAGGTGGATCTGGAGGAGCTGGCGCGTCGGGCGGTGGACGAGATGCACCTGACGGCGCCTGCGATTGGTCTCACGGGTTATGGGAAGCCGGAGTCGCTTCAACTTTTGGGCCTGCCGACGTGGGTCTGGATTTCGGATCCTGGTGAGTCGACGACGGGTCCTGTTACGCGGTCGGCGTCGGCGGGTTCTGTGACGGTGACGGCCACGGGTCGGCTGACGGCGACTGTGTGGCAGATGGGGGATGGTTCGACCGTGACGTGCGCTGGGTCAGACGCTGCGGGGACGCCGTACGACGCGTCTTATGGTGGTGCGCCGTCGCCGACGTGCGGGTACCGGTACGGGTGGACCAGCGCTCGTGAGCCGGGTGGGGCGTTCACGGTGACGGTGACGGCGAACTGGGCGGTCGACTGGTCTGGTGGGGGCCGGTCCGGGGTGATCTACAGGTCGGTGGTCCGTTCGACCCAGCTGCGGGTGGGAGAGGTCCAGGTCATCACCGACAGGAGAGGAGACAAAGGATGAGCAGGAGACGAGGGACGAGGCGCCGGGACCAGGCGGGGTCGGTCAGCCTGGAGACGCTGATAGGCCTGCCCGCGCTGATGGTGCTGACGGTCCTGGTCGTGGCTGCGGGGTGGTACGTGACGGGCAGGAGTGCGGTGAGCTCGGCGGCGAACGAGGCGGCCCGGGCGGCGACGCTGGCCCGGGGGGCCGGTGACGCCGAGCGGCTGGCCCTGTCTGCGGCGCGGGTCACGCTGGACAACTCTGACCTGCGCTGTCAGGACTCTCCGACCGTGGTGGTGGATACCTCTGGGTTCGCAGTCCCAGACGGCCAGCCGGCCCAGGTCACAGTCACGGTGACGTGCGTGGTACCTCTGGCCGGGTTCGGGGTGCCTGGTCTTGGCGACCAGACAGTCACCGCGACCGCTACGTCGGCGCTGGACACCTACCGGGGGCGAGGATGATGACACGCGTACGTGCCGCTTGGCGTCGAGGACGTGGGGGCGAGGACGGCGGGTCGTCGGTGCTGATCTTGATGTGCCTCCCGGTTCTGATCGCCGCTTTCGGCCTGGTCGTCGACTACGGCGGCCGTCTGGAGCTGGAGGACCAGGCCCAGTGGACCGCGGACCAGGCAGCCAGGGCCGCTGGGCAGCGCATCCAGGAAGGCACGGTCCAGGCCGGCAACCTCCCGACCGGGCTGAACGTAGAGGCGGCCACGGCGGCGGCCCGCAGCGTCGTAGCCGCGGCGGGGATGGACGGCACGGTTGCCGTGTCTGACGGGCGCATCGAGGTAAGGGTGACCGCCCAGTACGACCCGAAGATCCTTCCCGTACCGCGAGACGTCACCGCCTATTCGTCGTCGAGGATCGCCTACGGCGTGGGCACGGACGAGAGCGGATAGGAAGGTGGTGTCGATGAGGTTTGTCAGAGCGGTAGCGGCGGGGCTGGTGCTGAGCGCCGTGGTGTGGTTCGGGGCGGGCCCTGCTGCGGCGGACGAGGAGGACGGGAACTGGTGGTACGAGCAGCAGGAGGTGGCTCAGGCCCATGCGAGGTGGCTGACTGGCAAGGGGGTGCCGGTGGCGGTGATCGCGCTGGGGATCAAACCGGACATGCCGGTGCTGGCCGATGCGAACCTGGCGGTCCGTGAACCGTCGTTCTGCCTCGAGGAGCTGATTGCGGGGCTGGACCACCTGGAACCGGTCCCGGCGGCCTTCGAAGACGGGTTCGTCTCGACGGCTGAGGCTGGGTCCAACGCGGTGGCGTTCATCGCGGGCAATGGTCGAGGCCCCGGCGGGCGGGTGTCGTTGCCCGGTATCGCCCCGGACGCCGACGTACGGTTCTACGCGGTCGGTTACCAGCACCTACCTAACGGTGAGTGCGTGGGTCCGGAGGCGTCGGAGCGGGCGGCGGCACGGGCCATAGTCCAGGCCGTGGACGACGGAGCGCGCATCGTCTTGCTGATCGACGAGGGCAGGGTGCAGCCGGACGCCCAGGTCTCCCAGGCTGTGGCTTATGCGCTGCACCAGAGGGTTGTGCTGGTCGTCCCGGTGGCAGGAGGTTCTTGGGTCGAGGCGTTGAACGGAGTGGTCGCGGTGGGGGCGTCCGGCGCGGACGGCTGGGAGCTCGGCGGGTCGGCTGTCGCCGTGAGCGCGCCGGGTGTGGAGGTCCTGGTAGAGGACCTGGACTTCGACCGTACGCTTGGAGTTGTCTCGTCACGTCCTTCGGCGGCGATAGTCGCCGGGATGCTGGCTGTTGTCGCCCAGAGATGGCCCCAGGCGACCAACGACCAGCTGATCCAGACCCTGCTGGCCAGCGCTGCCTCGCCGGTGCCCCGCTCCGACGGGCAGGTCGGGCGCGGGGTGGTGGACCTGCCGCGGATGCTGCGGGTAGACCCGACGCAGTACCCGGACCGTAACCCGCTGATCGTGCCGGACGACGGTCGCAGGCACGGGCTGACCGCCGAGGAGATCCGTTCGGCTGGACGTCCGGCCTGGGCCGACCCTCTGCCAGGCCCGGCTCGTGCGGGTTCGCACGGGACGTCGGTATGGGTGCTGTTCGCCGTCGGTTCGGCAGCGGCGGTCGCCGGTGGGCTCTTGGCTCGCCATGTGCTGTCGGTGCGGGCCGTCGACAGTCCGGCCCAGCAGGGTGATATTTCGACACAGCAGGAGGAATGATGCCGTACACCTATGACGATCTTGAGACCCTGGAAGGTCTGCTGAGACAGACAGCGATCGATGCCTGGATGTGCCAGGGCGGGCAGTCCATCATCTCGTTGCACCCGGCGAAGTGGCAGATAGCACAGAACGACAACTACTACGAGATCAACGGGCACATCACAAATGCGCGCGACCCATACGAGTACGTGTCCCGTCCCGGTCCTGACGGTTGGGGTTCTGGTCACCACTGGGTCGAAGACGAGCTGACCGGGAACTTCGCCTGGGACTTCAACCGGAGGAGAGAGGAGATCGACTCTCTGGTCAGGATGTGGCGCGACCTGCCGGATCCAGCCAAGATCGCGAAAGTCGCCGACAGGCTGGCCGACGCCTACGGCAGGTTGGTCATTGCCGACTCCACAGCCCAGACCGGAAAGGAAGAGATCGACCGGGCCAGCGGCGACAGTTCTCTGCGTCCGCCTCTGAACGTCGAGCTCTCCAGTATGGTCGACTTCCTGAAGGGCGAGGCAGACTACATCCACGGAGAGACTGCCTCGAACTTCAGGACCTTCTACATCGGTACCACCGGAGCGATGATCGAGAACTTTGCAATGGTCGCGCTCGAGCTGTATGCGCACCTGGTTCGGCAGCAGGCGATGTGGGAAGGAGTGAGGAAGGACGTCGCCAGCATACTGTCAGAGTGTATCGGGAGGTTCAGGGCGGTTGCCAAGGGTCGCTCCGACGACTGGACCCAGACGCTCAAGATTCTCAGCACCGTGAACAAAGGGTTTGGAACTGCGAAAGATCCGCGGGTGAAGGTGCTGTCGATAGCCGCTCAGTACGGCTTGGACGAGGCGGCGGACAACCAGGTGAAGAACGGGAACCTGGGGACATACGAGGCGGTCAGGGCCGCGCTGGGCAAGACCTTGGCCGCGCTCAACTCCGAGATCCGGCAGCAGGAGGACGGTATCCGCAGGTGGACGGTCTGGAGGCTCAGTACCATCTGGACCGACCGGGGCAGCTACCGTCTGCGCGGAGGCACCAGAGACATGCCGGACAACAGCATCGCGAACAGCCGGGGTGCCGCGGCGCTGCACTTCGACGAGATCGACGAGGCGCACGAGTTCCGGGTGGGATCCAGCCCTGACATCAGGTGGGACGTCGCCGTCGCGTCCGGTATCGCCTTCGGCATGGACAATATCGCGACGCACCTGAGGGACACCGCGAAGATCTACGACGATCCTGACGTGGCCGAAGGTATCAGGTCTTATGTGACGAGGAAACCGGGTGTGGGCGTAGGTGGCGGTTACGGTCCCAGCCAGGCCGTTCAGGAGCTGGACGAGGCTCTGCACGACCTGCTGGACAACATGGCCGGGGACTGGGAAGCCGGTGCGAACAACCTCCGGGCGGCGACAGCGTATTTCCAGGCGCTCGAGGAAGGCAATACCGCCCAGCTTGCTGCGCTGCAGCAGGCGGTCGATGCGGCTGCCGACGACGTGATGGACGGTACTGGTATCAAGGTTCACGACTACCGTAACGTCGAGTGGTGGGAGAGGATGGGTGGCAGATAACAGCAGGTTGTCCGCAGAACCGTTCCGCCCCCGGGCCGAGGCACTGGGTCGGTGGCCAGCCTCGGCTGACGGCAGGCTTCCGTCCGGTAGCAGCGACGACCCGCACGAGCGGCGGATTCGCAGGTGGAGGAATGGTTGGCTGTTCCACCTGCGCAACGGGACGTTGTCGGCGGAGCAGGAGCGGTACCTCAACGAGATGGCCTCTGGGTGGCGTCCCAGGCGCACAGGCCGACGGGTCGCTAACCAGGCGACCCGGCCCACACGACAGCAGAGAGCGGCCCGGACGAGACAGCCTGGGAACAGGACAGGAAAGGGGTAAGTCGATGAGGTTCGTCAGAGCGGTCGCGGCGGGGCTGGTCCTGGTGGGGTTGGTGGTCGGCCTGCCGGTGGTGCTGTATGTCTTGGGTGGGTCGCCGGTGCCGGACCAGCTGCCTGCGTGGGAGGAGGTCCGCGGTGTCTTGTCGCGGCCGGACACGACCGGGCAGGTGCTCATGGTCGTGCTCAAGATCGCGGGATGGGCTGCCTGGGCGACGTTCGCGGTATCGGCTGTTACCGAGCTGGTGTCGCAGATCGGTCGTCGCCCGGCTCCCTGCCTGCGGGGTCTGGGTGTTCAGCAGCGTGTCGCCGCAGGGCTGGTGGCTGCTCTCCTGGGGCTGGCAACCGCCCAGGCTGCTCTGGCGATCCCCACTCATGCGGTGCCGCCGACACCGGCTGCTGTGACGCTCAGTGTGACCGAGGTGGCCGGTGCGGTCCTGCCCTCGTCGGCTGTCGTCGCGCCGGAGGTGGCTCAGGTCGCCCACCAGGCCGTCGCACCGGACCGCACGGACGGGACCGTGGTGTACACGGTGGTGGACGGGGACAGCCTGTGGAAGATCGCCCAGTCCCGGTTGGGAGACCCGCACCGGTGGACCGAGGTGTACGAGCTGAACGTCGGGGTGGTCCAGGCCGACGGGTACGCCCTGGACGACGCCGGGTGGGTCGAGCCCGGTTGGCAGCTGGTCCTGCCTGCCGACGCGCAGGCCCCGCCGGTCGTCGTGGAGCACGCCTACACGGTGCAGCCCGGTGACACGCTGTCGCAGATCGCCAAGGACGAGCTGGGCGAGGCGAACCGGTACCCGGAGATCTTCGCTGCCTCGACCGGGACGGTGCAGCCCGACGGGCGGCACCTGGTCGACCCGGACCTGATCTACCCCGGGTGGCAGGTGACCGTCCCCGGGACGGCCGCGCCCGACGTCCCGGACTCTGGTGCCGGGACGGTGCCGCAGGTGCCGGGCAGGGACTTGCCGACCGATGAGGTCCCGGTG
This sequence comes from Micrococcales bacterium, assembly GCA_009777345.1. Classification (GTDB taxonomy): domain Bacteria; phylum Actinomycetota; class Actinomycetes; order Actinomycetales; family Cellulomonadaceae; genus Cellulomonas. The sequence goes on from WRMB01000013.1 coordinate 34,475, forward strand.
GTGCCGCCGCAGACCGTCGACCAGGTGCCGGACCGGTCCGAGGCGGCTGGTCAGGACGTGGTCGGTCAGGACGTGGTCGGTCAGGACGTGGTCGGTCAGGACGTGGTCGGTCAGGACGTGGTCGGTCAGGACGTGGTCGGTCAGGACGTGGTCGGTGGGGACGTCCGGGCGGCTGACGGGTCTCCGGAGCGGGCTGGTGCGGGTGGGGCGCGGGCTGTGTCTGACAGCGGTGCGCGGCCTGGTGGTGCGCAGCAGTCTGGTGTGCCGGAGTGGGCGCCGTGGGTGCTGGTGGGTCTGACTGGTGGTGGTGCGGTGCTGGCGGGGTCGTTGTGGTTGGTGCTGCAGGCCAGGCGGCGGGCGCGGTGGCGGCACCGTCGTCCGGGGCGGGCTCTGGAGGTGCCGGGGCCGTTGCTGGCTCCGGTGGCCAGGACTGTGGTGGCGGTCGGTCCGGGTCCGGCCGAGACGGTCGGGTTCTTGGACGCGGTGCTGCGGCGTATGGGGGCGGTGGTCGCGGCCGGTGGTGGTGCGATGCCTGACCTGGTGGCGGTCGAGCTGACCGGGGAGCACGTGGTGCTGCACCTGGGTGGTCCGTGGGACCTGGGCGACCCGTGGGAGGACTGCGGGGAGTCGCGTCGGTGGCGGGTGCCGGTGGGGCTGGACCTGGGTCTGGTCGGTCCGGCCGGGGACCATCCGGCGCCGTACCCGTTGCTGGTCACGGTGGGTACCAGCGACGCGGGGTCGTTGTGGTTGTTCAACCTGGAGGACCTGGCGGTGACGCTGACCGGGGACTGCGAGCGGGCCAGGGACTTCGGCCGGTACCTGGTGGCCGAGGTCGGCTGCTCGCCGTGGGCGGCCTGGACCAGGGTCGACTGCGTGGGGCTGGGGGCCGAGCTGGTCGGGCTGAACCCGGACCGGATCTGCTACCACCACCCGGGGGCGGGCGGGGACCCGGTGGGCGAGGCCCTGGCCGAGGCCCTGGCCACGGTGGACCGGGCCGACGCGGCCGGGACGGACGTGGTCACGGCCCGGTCGGTGGGGGTCGGTACGTGGTCGTGGTCGCCGCGGGTGGTGCTGGTGGACGCGTCCAGCGACGACCCGGCGCTGGACCCGCTGCTGGAGGTCCTGGCCGCCCGGGCGGGGCGGACCGCTACGTCGGTGGTGGTGGCCGGGTCCCGGCCGGGCGGTGCCGGGGGCGGGGTGCGGATCGAGGTCGGCGCCGACGGTCGGGTCTACCTGCCGGAGGTGGGTCTGGACCTGGTCGCGGTCGGGCTGGACATCACCGAGGCCGCCGGGTGCGCCGGCCTGGTGGCGCACGCCGAGACCGCTGTGGACCCGGTACCGGTACCGGGCCTGGACGGCACCGTGGACACCGGGTGGCGGTCCTGGTCCGACGCGGCCGGGGCGCTGCGCCCCGAGCACACCGCGCCCCGCACGCCCGACGCCTGGCCCGACCCGCCGGGCCCGTCCAGCGTGCTGCCCGCCCCGGACGCCACCTACCTCGACGTTGCCGCGACCACCGCCGAGGACCTGGCGGTCCTGGCCCCCCGGGTACCGGCCGAGGTACGCCAGGAGGTCCTGGCCGCCGACCCCAGGCTCGACGAGGACCTCGCCGCCTGGTACGACCCGGCCGCGCCGTACCCGAAGGTCCAGGTGCTGGGCCCGGTCCAGGTCGTGGCCTGCGGCACCCCGCCGACCCGGCGCGAGCCGTTCTTCACCGAGCTGGTGACCTACCTGGCGCTGCACCCGGACGGGGTGAACGGCGCCCAGGTCGCCGAGGCGCTGGACACCAGCCGGGCCAAGGCCCGCGAGTACCTGCAGACCGTGCAACGGTGGCTGGGCACCGACCCGGTCACCGGCCAGCCGTACCTGCCCGACGCCCAGCCGCAGCCCGGCAGGCCCGACCCGACCTACCAGGTCGGGCAGGCCCTGGTCGACCTGGACCTGCTGCGTCGGCTGCGGGTCCGTGCCCAGGCCCGCGGTGCCGAGGGTACCGACGACCTGCTGGCCGCCCTGCGCCTGGTCGTCGGGCGGCCCTTCGACGACCCGGCCGCCTGGCGTCCCGGCGGCTGGGCCTGGCTGGTCGAGGACCGTATCGACGAGGCGGCGCTGATCGCCATCATCGACACCGCCCACACCGTCATCACCGGTGCCCTGGCCACCACTGACGCCGCCCTGGTCACCACAGCGCTCCAGACCGCCCGGTGGGCCGCCCAGGCCGCGCAGGCCGCCGACCCCGACGCCGAGATCATCCACCTCGACCTGGCCGCTATCGCCTCCGCCGAAGGCCGCCACGCCGAAGCCGCCCGCATCGTCGCCCACGACATCGGCAACCGCACCGACGACGAGCACCCCCCACCCGAGCTGCCCGACCGCACCCAGCAGATCATCGCCGCCCACCCCGACTGGCGCACCCGGGCCTCGTGAACCGCCTGGCGGCCTCGGACCAGGTGACCTGGACCGGACGGTCAGGTCGCCCGGGCCCAGCGGGCCAGGGTCCCGGCCGGTACGACGCGGTGGCGGGCCAGCGCGGCCGTGGTCAGGGCCAGCCCGCCCAGCGTCCAGGCGAGCAGCAGCAGGACCGGACCGGCCAGCGCGCCACCGCCCCTGGCGTCCTGCAGGGCCGTCAGCGCCGGGCCCAGCGGGGAACCGGCGTACAGGTCGACCACGGCCTGCGGGACGGTCGAGACCACCGCGGCGGCCAGCCCGACCGTCGCGACCAGCGCCGCCACGAACCGGCCGGTCCCGCGGAAGGCCGCGGCGAGCCCCTGGTTGACCGCGGCGAACGCGACCCCGACCCCCGCCGCCACGGCGGCGACCTTGAACCAGGCCGTTGGCCCCAGGCCCAGCGGCGGACCGAGGACGGCGGTCAGCCCGACACCCTGGACCGCGCCGACCAGTGCCGCCGGGGCGAACGACCGCAGCGCCAGCTGCCACGACGGCCGCGTCGCCCCCAGCGCCCGGGACGTCATCGGGCTGAGCACCAGATACGCGGCCAGGCCCCCCAGCCACAGCGCCAGCACCATGAACCAGGGCACCACCGACGGGCCGAACAGGTCGGCGTCGGTGCCGCTGGTCACCACCGGGTCGGCGATCACCGCGGCCAGCTGCCCGGCCTGGTCGGCGGTGTACGACGGGACGTCGCCGGTGGCGGTGCGCAGCCCGGTGGCCAGGCCTTGGGCGCCCGGGGCCAGCCGGGACGTCCCGTCGGCCAGCTGTGAGGCACCCCCGGCCAGACCGTCCACCCCGTCGGCCAGCTGGTTGGTGGCGTTGAACAGCTGGTGGATGCCCCGGGTCGCGCCGTCCACCCCGTCGGCCAGCCGGGCCGCACCCCCGGCCACGCTCGACGCGCCGTCCGCCAGCGTGGTGGCGCTGGTGGCCGACTGCTGCAGGTACCTGGCGAGCGTCGACAGCCCGGTGGCGGACTGGGTGACCCCGTCGAGCAGGGCGTGCCCGCCCGCCGCCAGCTGGGCGGTGGAGGTGGTCAGCGGCGGGACGACAGTGCCGTCGGGCCTGGTGCCTCCAGTGTTGACCGTCGCGTCCAGGGCCGCCGCGCCGGTCGCCACCTGGCTGGCGGCGGCGTCCAGCGCGGCCAGGTTGGTTGACAGGGTGCTCGCCCCGGCGCTCAGGGTGGCAAGCGTGCCGGACAGGCTGGTGGGTTGCGGGCTGGTCACGAGGGCGGCCAGCTGCTGGCACGGGCCGCTGGGCGACAGGTCGGACGGGTCGGCCTGGCAGGCCTGGGCCAGGCCCTGCGCCGTGGCGAGGAAGGTGTCGAAGCCTCCGCTCGCGGCGTTCAGCCCGCTGGTGAGGTCAGCGGCCCCCGTGGCGCTGGTGTGCACGGCACCGGCCACTCCCGAGGCCCCGGTGGCCAGCGTCGACGCGCCCGCCGACAGGCTGGCCGGGTCGCCGGGCGACGTCCCGTTCACCCCGGTGGCGAGCTGGTCCAGGCCCGCGGCCAGCTGGGCCGCGGCGGGCACCCCCTGCTGGGCGGTACCGGCCGCGGTCGAGGTCTGGGCGTCGAGCTGCTGCAGGGCGGCGGCCAGCGACGACGTACCGCCCGACAGGCCGCTGACCCCGTCGGCCAGGGTGCTGGTCCCGGCCGACAGCCCCCCGACCCCGGTGACCAGCGACCCGGTGCTGACGGTGAGCTGGTCGGCCCCCGCGGCCAGCTGGTCGGCCCCGGAGGCCAGCGCGGCGGCACCGTCGACCAGGGCGTCGGTCCCGGCCGCGATCTGCTCGGCACCGGTGGCGGCCGTGCCCAGCTCGGTGCCGATGGTGGTCAGACCGGTGAGCGCCCCGTCGACATAGGCCCGGGTGAGCGTGACCCCGAGCACCCGGCTGGCGGTCTGGGTGACCGTCCCGGCGACGACCGCGTCCAACGGCCGGGCCCGGTCCGAGGTCCGCAGCCTGATCTGGGCCTGCTCGGCGTTGGTGGCCCCCGGGTCGGCCCAGGACGTCGCCGCGGCGGAAAAGTTCTCGGGAATCACCACTACCGCGACGTACCGGCCGGAGGCCAACCCGGCATCGGCATCGGCGGCGTTAGTGATCTCCCAGGTCAGGTTGGTCGTCGAGGTGTGCCCGGAGACACTGGGCGGGGTGGCGCCGGTCGCCGCGGCGTCCGGCAGCCGGGTGCTCGAGGCCGGGCCCGACGCGGTGACCAGGCCCGCGACCAGCTCCCGGCCCAGCGGTCCGGGCAGCCAGTCGGCCCCGGCGTCCTGGTTGACCACGGCCGCGGTCATCCGGTCCAGCCGTTCGGCGGGCTGCCACAGCGCCCAGGTGAGCAGACCGCCGACGGTCAGCGGCACCAGCACCAGCCCGAGCACGGTGAACCAGGTGCCCCGGCCGCCGCCGCGTGGACGCTCGGGCCGGAACAGGGCCGACCAAAAAGTCTGGGTGGTCATCGTGACGCCTCCTGGAGAGTTGTCTGGAGAGCGGGGCGTGGGGGCAGGGTGAGGGTCGCGGCGGGCGCCAGCAGGTCGGTGACGGCTGCCACCTCCAGGGCGGAGACCACCAGGACCATCCGCGGGTCGGCGGCCTGGGCGGCGGCCAGCCGGTGGCGCACCGCGGCCCGCAGCAGCGGGTCGCCGACGGCGTCCAGGTCGTCCACCACGACGACCGGCGCGCCGGTGGCGAACGCCTCGTCCAGCTCGGCCACCGGGTCGGCCGTCCGGGCCAGCCGGGCGAAGGCCACCCGGTGGCGGATATCGCGGGCCCGGACCGACGCCACGAGCCCGGCCACCTTGAGGGTGCCCGCGTCCAGGTGGGCCCGTCCGGCCAGGGCCAGCAGCAGCGCGGTGCGGCCCGACCGGTGCGGACCGGTCACCAGCAGCCTGCCGCCAGGTTTCACCCGGGCCGACACGTCGGCGAAGATCGGGCTGCCGTCCGGGGCGTCCAGCCGCAGCCCGTGAGCGGCGATGACGTCGTCGGCCCCCGACTCGGGCCAGCCGGCCAGCCGCAGCTCTTCGGCCAGGCCTGAGCCTTCCACGTCGAAGTGCGGCAACCGCCGGTCCAGCCAGCGCGGCATGTGCCAGGCCCGGTCGCCCAGCAGGTGCAGCACCGCGGGGATCAGCGTCATCCGCACCACGAAGGCGTCCACCGCCACCCCGGTGGCCAGGCCCAGCGCGATCGGCTTGATCATCGTCTCGTGCCCGGGCACGAAGGCGATGAACACGGAGAACATGATGAGCGCCGCGGCCGTGACCACCTTGGCCGAGGACAGGAAACCCACCCGCACCGCCCGGCGCGCGTCGCCGTGGTGGACGTACTCCTCGCGCATCCGGGCCACGAGGAACACCTCGTAGTCCATCGCCAGCCCGAACAGCACCCCCATGGTGACGATCGGCATGAACGACAGCACCGCCTGCGGCACCGGGTCCAGGTTGAGCAGCCCGGCACCCACCCCGTGCTCGAACACCAGCGCCACCGTGCCGAACGCCGCGCCGACGCTCAGCGCGTACCCGACCGCGGCGGTCAGCGGTACCCACAACGACCGGAACACCATCATGAGCAGCAGGATCGACAACCCGACGACGAACAGCCCGAACGGCAGCAGAGCCCCGCCCAGCTGGGCGGAGATATCGATCTGCACCGCGGTGATCCCCGTGACCGACAGGTCGATACCGTACTTCGCCTGGAGCTCGTCGTGGTGCGCCCGCAGCTCGTGGACCAGGTCCTGGGTGGCCACCGAGTCCGGTGCGCCCTGCGGTACCACCTGCACCACGCCCATGGTGGCATCGGCGTTGGGGGTGGCCAGCGGCACCGCCGCCACCCCGGGCAGCGCCTCGATATCCGACCTGAGGTCGGCCATCAGGGTCAACGGGTCGTGGGAGCCGACGATCACCCCGGTGAGCAGCAGCGGACCGTTGAACCCCGGGCCGAAGTGCTCGGCGACCAGGTCGTAGGCCACCCGGGCGCCGCCGCCGGGCGGCTGGGTGCCCGCGTCCGGCAGCGCCAGCCGCAACGACTGCGCGGGCAGGGCCAGTGCCCCCAGCGCGGCGACCACCACGACGACGGTCAGCGCCGGGACCTTGGTCGAGGCGCTGACCCACCCGGTGAAGAACCGGTTGGGGTGGACCTCCTGGTGCTCCCCGTCCTGGCTGTGCTCGTCGGTCCCCGTTGCGGCCGCTCGCGCCGCGGGCTCACCATCGGCCGGACGGACGTGGGCGGGCCCGTCGCCTGCGGTCCGACCCCGCTGCTTCTGGCCCCGTTTCTTCTGGCGTGGTCGCAGGCGTTCCCCGGCGAAGCCGAGCAGCGCCGGGGTCAGAGTCAGGGCGACGAGCACGGCCATACCCACCCCGACCGCCCCGGCCAGGCCCATGACGGTGAGGAACGGTATCTGCGCCAGCCCCAGCCCGAGCAGGGCGATCATCACGGTCAGCCCGGCGAACACCACCGCCGACCCGGCGGTGGCCAGCGCCCGGGCCGCCGACTCGTGCGGGTCCATCCCGGCGCGCAGCTGCCCGGTGTGCCGGGAGACGACGAACAGGGTGTAGTCGATGCCCACGGCCAGGCCCAGCATCAGCGCCAGCAGCGGGGTCGTCGAGACGATAGTGGTGAACCGGGTGGTCGCGAAGATACCCGCGGCGGTCACCGCCACCCCGAGCACCGCGTTGAGCAGCGGCATCCCCGCGGCCACGAACGACCCGAAGGTGATGACGAGCACCACCAGCGCCACCGCCACCCCGACGGCCTCGGTCGCGCTGAGCGCGGGCACGTTGATGGAGAACAGGTCGCCGCCCAGGGCCACCTGGCTGCCGTCGGGCAGCTCGGCCGCCAGGGCGTCGCGGGCGGCGACCAGCTGGTCCTTGACCGCGTCGGGGACGGCGGTGCCCTGGCCGGTCATCCGGACGGTGACGATGGCCGCGCGCCCGTCGTCGGACAGCGCGGTGTTCTTCTGCCCGGCCTCCTGCTCGACGAACGGGTCGACGACCCCCTCGACCAGGTCCACCTGCGCGACCGTGGCGACGAACTGGGCGACCGGCCCGGTGAACGCCGGGTCGCTGACGCTGGTCTGGTCCGGCGCCACGACGACGAGCCGCGCGGAAGTGCCCGAGACCTGCGGGAACGTGCGGTGCAGCTGCCCCCAGGCCCGGGTCGACTCGGTACCCGGGATCGAGAACGTGTTGTCGGTGCCCTCGGACAGCACCGTCGCCGCACCCCCCGCGACCAGCAGCACCAGCAGCCACGACGCCACCACCCGCACCCGGTGGGCGTACGCCCAGTGGCCCAGACGGTAGAGCAGGGAGGACACGGGCAGCTCCGGGACGTCGTGATCAGGTCGTCCGACCTGGAAAACCAACGTATCTCATCCACCGGACCAGACCAGCGGTGGTGACGATCTGCGCCCGGTCGGACGGACGAGGTCGGCGCCGATGGGACGATTCCTTGTCGTCCCCGCCAGGTACCCACAGTGCCGAAATCGCCACATACCGCCTGGGGCGCGGGATAGTCTTGACCAGGCCCCGCGCCACGAAGAGGGAGACCGATGACATACCCACCGATCCCGCCTGAGACTCCGAGCAACCCGTACGCCAGCCCGGGGCCCCAGCCCGGCGCTCTGCCGTCGTACGGTGCCGCGTCGCCGCAGGATGCTGCGCCCTACGGTGCGCCGCTGTACGGTGCACCGCCGGGGCAGTACCCGGGCCACGGTGGTCCCGGCTATCCCGGGGTCCGCGGAGCGACCGACCCCGACGACATGACGCTGCCGCTGTACAAGGCTTCGTTCGGCGCCGCCGTCAAGCGGTTCTTCAAGGGCTACGTCCGGTTCAGGGGGCGGGCCTCGAAGAGCGAGTACTGGTGGGCCCAGCTCTTCCAGGTGTTGATCAGCATCGTCCTCGTCATCGTGCTGCTCGCTGTGACGATGCCGCAGGTCATGGACCTGCCCAGGTCGGAGGCGAATAGGCTCTCCGGCGACCAGGCAGCCATGCTGGAGTGGATGATCAACACCCCGTCGGTCGCGGTCGTGCTCGGCATCCTCGTCCTGTACAGCCTGGCCATACTGCTGCCGAACCTGGCGCTGGGCTGGCGCAGGCTCCAGGACGCGAACGTGCCCGGCGGGTGGACCTTCGCGACTCTGGCCTTCCAGGTGCTGAGCAACCTCCCGATCATAGGATCCCTGATCAGCATGGGCGCGCTCGCATGGTTGATCGTGATCGGGACCCTGTCGACAAAGCCAGAGGGGCAACGCTTCGACCGGCCCGTCTGACGACCGTACGGAGGTGACGGTTCGGTCTACCAGGCGCCGCGGGTGACCAGCACGTCGCGCAGCACGTCGGACCGGTTGGTGACCAGTCCGTCGACGCCCAGGTCGAGCAGGCGGTGCATGTCCGCCGCGTCGTCCACGGTCCACACGTGCACCGGGCGGCCGACCAGGTGGGCCAGGGCCACGGTGCGGGCCGAGACCACCCGCAGCCCGGACCGTTCGGGCACCTGGAGACAGTCCACCTGGCTCAGCGCGGCTCGGGCCGCGGGCAGCGCCGCGCCGTCGGGCAGGGCCGCGGCGGCCAGGAACGCGGCGATCTCCGACCGGCCCGCCGACGTGGCGACGGGCCGGGACAGCGCGGCCAGGGTGCGTCGCCGCCGGGCGGCGGAGAACGACGTGAGCAGCACCCGGTCGTGGGCGCCGGTGCGTTCCACCGCCGCCGCCACCGCCCGTTCCGCACCGTCGGCCTTGACGTCGATATTGACCCGCAGGTCGGGCCACTGGCCGAGCAGATCCTCGAGCCGGGGGACCGGGTCGGTACCGCCGATCCGGGCCTGACGCACCCGGGACCAGGGCAGGGCGGAGACCGCCCCGGTGGCGTCGGTGGTGCGCTCCAGCCGGGCGTCGTGCAGGGCCACCGCCACCCCGTCGGACGTGACGTGCGCATCGGTCTCGACGTGCTCGATGCCCAGCTGCCGGGCCGCGGCGAAGGCTGCCATCGAGTTCTCCCGCCCGGCCAGGTCGAACCCGCGGTGAGCCAGGGCCAGCACCCGGTGCGCACTGGTCAGATAGCTCGTGGCCACAGCCATCACCTCCGGTCCGTGCCGCTGACTTCCCCAGCCTAGGGACCGTCGGCCGAGAGTGCCTGACCGCGCTCCCGGTAGGGACCAAGGTCCGTGACGCCCCCTCTGCGGGCCGCTAGCGTCTGGCCCCAGCGACGCCCATCCTGCGTCCGTGGCGGCCCCGCCGCCAAGCCCGACGGGCACCGGCGACCCCGGTGCCCGTCGTGGTGTCTCAGGGCAGATGCGCAAGGTCAGACAGGTTCGTCTTCAGGGCTCTGAGTCTCGGGACAGTGTCTCGGGACAGTGGGGACGGTTCGTCCAGGGACCAGTATCGTCATGCCACGGCCGAGGTCTGCGCGTCCAGGCCGAGCGAGGCCCTGGCCCAGGCGTAGTCCTCCTCGCTGAGGCCACCGGCTTCCTCGATCATCTCCGCGACGATGGCACGTGCGGCTACCCAGTCGGGTTCACGCTTGGCGAGCCGGGTGAAGTAGCCCGACATGGTGGGCACGTCCCCGGCGTCCACAGCCCGCTGCGCCTTGTCGGCCACGTCGTCAGGAACACTGATCGTGATTCGCTTCATAAGTTGATCATACTTGGTGCGCAGTCGTACCCAGCCGCTGCTCGACCGGCACCTGGGCACACGGTCGTTCATTCCTCACAAAGTCGTTCATTCGAATGAACGACTTTGTGAGGAATGAACGACCGTGCGGATACGGCGTCAGCGGTTCCGCAGGACTCACCGTTTGCTTCTCCCCGTCCTGTGCCCAGACGAGTCTTCATGGCCCCAGCAGGGCTAGGGGCACCACGGCGACGCCGTCGGGCCGACGGTAGGCGTACTCGCCGGTGGTGATGACGACGCGGTCGGCGAGGCGGTCGCCGATCTGGTCGCTGAGCCAGTTGAGGTGGCGCACAGCAGAGTCGGAGACAGTGGCGGCCAGCTTGACCTCGATCGCCACCACGCGCAGGTCGTCTCCCTCCACGATGAGGTCGATCTCGCGGTCGGTGCTCTTGGTGCGCAGATGCCCGACTCGTGCCTGGGCCGCGTCGGCGTACACCCGCACACTCTGGGTGACCAGCGACTCGAAGAGCGCGCCGAGCCAGGTGCCCGCTGTTGCGGTCGGGGGCTTTCCCTGGCCGCGGAGCAGCCCGTCGGCACCCACCCCGACCAGGCGGGCAGCCAAGGCCGGGTCAACCAGGTGGTGCTTGGGCGAACGGGTGAGACGTCTCAGGGGTGAGAACGTCGGGATCCAGGCTGGGACAGGGTCAAGCACGAAGATCCGTCGCAGGTGCTCACGGTAGATGTCGACAGTCTGGCGGGCAGGCTTGTCAGGTTCGGCGGGGGTCGCGGCGTCGAGGATGGCGCTGTAGGTGGCGTCAGTCGCCGTCGCGGCGGCGTAGGCGGTGAGCCAGGCCCGCAGCGCGCCTGGGCGACGCACCGTGACGCCGTTCTCCGGCAGTTCGCGTTCCACGATGCGGGTCAGGTAGCTGTCGAGCTGCGTCCGACGCAACCTTTCGGGCAGGTCGCGGATCCCGGGGAACCCCGAGCGCAGTATCTCCTCGGTGTACACCGGTAAGGTAGCCGGTGAACGCCCCTCGATCGTTGTCCGCTCACCGCTGAGCAGGTCCCGCAGAGAGACTGTCGGGGTGGCCAGGTTGCGTTCGCTCATTGCCATGGGGCGCATCAGAAGACTGACGATGCGCCCGGCCCCTGAGTGGATGCGTACACCAGGGGCCACCCCCGCCGACCCGGTGAGCAGGAACCGCCCACCTGTCGGGTCGGCATCCACCGCCCGGCGGACCCGGTCCCACACTGGGGGCTCCAGCTGCCACTCGTCGACCAGGACTGGGCTCGGTGCTCGGACGACCATATCGAGGTCTGCAGCGAGTACCTGCTGCTGAGCAGGGTCGTCCAGCGTCAGCACGGTCCGCGCGCGCCGCGCTGCCGTGGCCGTCTTACCCACACCTTTGGCACCCTCCAGCGCGAGGGCTGCCAGGTGTGGGAAGAAGTCGTCGAGGGTGTCGTCGAGGACTCGTCTGCGGTACTCCATGCCGCCAATCTAACAGATGGACGGCATGCCAACTAGCAAATCGACACTCATCTATCTAACAGATGGACAGTGATGCTGCTACGGCGCCGGTGCTCCCCGAGTCGCACCCTGCTCGATCACGTCGAGCTCGGCCGGGGCCACCGGGTCGAGGTCCAGACCGAGGGCCAGCACCCAGGCGCACGGTCGTTCACTCCTCACAAAGTCGTTCGTCCGAACGAACGACTTTGTGAGGAGTGAACGACCGTGCGGATACGGTGTCAGTGGTTCCGCAGGGCCGTGGCGGCGCGGTCGCGGGACCAGTTCCACGACGTCCAGTCGGGGGAGGTGGTCTCGTGGTAGCGACGCAGCAGGCGGGTGCGTTCGGGTTCGGGCAGGCGGGCGACGGCGGGGACCGCGTCGGCGGACAGCCTGGACAGGTAGGGCACGTCGATCGGGTGGTCGACCTGGGCGTTGGAGGTGACGATGCGGGCCTCGGGGTTCCAGGCGGCCAGGGCCAGCACCGCGACCACCAGGACCCCGACGACGCCGCGCACCAGCCAGCCGGTGCGCCACCGTACGACGGCGACCAGGCCGAGCACCAGCAGCGCGGCCAGCACCAGGGCGGTCCACCCGGCCAGGACGCGCGAGCGGGACAGCCCGAACTCGGTCACGTAGGAGTCCAGCCGGTGCAGCGCGACGGCCACCACACCGAGGGCGCCCAGGCACAGTGCGACGACCGACGCGGTGGTCCACGTGCGCTCGGAGCGGGTGCTCCGGGGGGCGCGCCGGACGGCGACGGCCACCACGGCCACCGTCAGGACCGTCGCCACGAGCAGCTGCCCGAAACCCTGCCGGGCGTGCTCGGCGTAGGTCAGCCCGGTGCGGTCCAGCAGCGCGCCGGTACCGCCGGCCAGCCCGACCAGCTGGAACACGCCGAACACCACGACGATCCCGACGACGGTGAGCACCGGGATCAGCCACTCCGTCAGCCGGGCGGCCCGGGCCTGGCCCAGCCGACGGGTCGCCCCGGGCGGCGGGGTGGTCACAGCGTGCACGACGGTCACCGCGACCCCGAACCAGAACAGCGCGGCGACGACCCGTCCGGGCACGCTCGGCAGCGATATCCGGGGGAACACCTGGGCGAAGACCGGGTCGGCGGCGGCGAACAGCGACGCCAGCACCGCCAGCAGCACCACCGCGACACCTGTCGCGGCCACGACCCCGCCGACCGCGCGCCGTCGCCCCGCGGTGTTGTGCGTGGCACCTACGACGAACCAGGGCACGGTCCGCACCGCGGTGGCGAGCGTCGTCAGCGGCGCCAGCCCGACGGACAGCACGGTGCGCGCCCCGACCGCGGCCACGGTCCCGGCCAGCACGGCCACGAGCACCGCCGGTACGGTCACCACCGGTGAGGCGCGCCAGGCCAGCACGCTGACCGTGGCCACCGATGCGACGGCGAGCAGCAGATCGGCCCAGCGCCGGGTCTTGACCAGCACCGGCACCGCCGCCAGCCAGGCCACCACGCACAGCAGCACCACCCCGAGCCCGGGCCGCACCAGCCCCACCGTCGCCCCGAGCGCCGCGGCGACCAGCGCCCCGCCCACCGCGCGCCCCGGCAGGGGCTCGCGGTAACCGGACCAGAACCGCCGGAACGGTCCTGGTGGCTGAGGCTGCACCGGGTAGACCCACCGGTAGCCCGGCGGCGGCGGGTACAGACCGGGTGGCAGCCCGCTGGGATCGACGACCGGTCCGCTCGGGTCGGTCGCGGCCTGCGGGTCTGCAGCGGTCGGTTCTGCAGCGGTCGGGTCGGCTACAAGACTGGGCACAGGTTCGAGGTCCGGCGTGGGACCGGAGGTATCGGTCATGACGCCACACTATGGCGTTCCCAGGGCAAAGATGTGCCACCTCTGGCCCACTCACGGAAACCCGGCCAAGGTTGGCTGGCGGGTGCTTCAGGGGTCGAGCTCGGGGCGGGGTGGGGCAAAAGTCAGGACTTGGGGCTCTCCCCCTCACCAGCTGGCCGATAAGGTAGTCCCGGGTCGAGGGTCCCACGCCGATCCACTGGTTCAAAACGGTGGAACGGCGTGGAACCCTCTAACCGGCCGTCGGGCCGGTGGATCCGGGCTCAGTGCGGGGGCTCGATGGTGATACCGACCGGGCCGTGGCGGTGCGGGCCGGGTGCTGGGGGGCTGGTCGGGGTGTCGACCGCCGCGACCGCGGCGGCGCGGGCGTCGCCGACCAGGCTGGTGACGACCTTGCAGCCGAGCCGGGTCAGGGTGTTGTGCATGGGTGGGCCCAGGTGGCCGGTGACCATGACGGTGACGTCGTGCTCGCGGCAGAACCGCACGATCCGGGCGTGGTGGCTGCCGGGCGGGCCTTCGTCGTGCCGGGCGTCCCAGCCGACGGCGTGCTCGGTCCAGCTGGTGACCTGCCCGTCGGTGACGTGCGCCACGGCGACCGTGCGGGCCCGGCCCAGGCCGCCGCCGATATCGGGCCCGTCGAGGTTCACGGCGACGACGGTGGGCGAGGCGGGCGAGGTCTGGTCCATGGCGCCATCGTCGCACGGGGCGGCCGCCGCCGATGCCGCCCGCCAGAGTGGTTGGTCCGAGCAATATTTGCTTCGTGCATGGAAATTTGCCATGCTGTCCGGCGTGCCAGACACGATCACCCTGCGCGACGACGTGATGACGGCCGTCGCGTCGCTGGCCCGGGCCCAGCGCACGCTGGCCTGCGTCGTGAGCGAGGTTGTCGGGCTGCCGAGCCCCGGGCTGGGGCTGCTGCGGCTGCTCACCTGCCACGGCTCGGCCACGATCGGGGAGATCGCCACGACGCTGCGGGTCGACCAGTCCGTCGCCTCCCGCCAGGTCTCGGCGCTGGTGGACCGCGGGCTGGTCGAACGGGCCGTCGACGCCACCGACCGCCGGGTGCGTCCGCTGCGGCTGACCGCCGCCGGGCGCGACGTCTACGCGCAGGCCGTGGCCGAGATCCAGGCCCGGGCCGCGGTCGGGTTCGCCGGCTGGAGCGCCGCCGACCTCGACGCGGTCACGGCGCTGACCCGGCGGCTCGCCGAGGCGATCGAACGTTCGGCCGTGGCGCCCGGTGTGCCAGGACCCGACAGGCCCCGGCCGGATGCGCTGCCCACCTGAACCACCCACCTGAACCACTGACGTCCCGACGGGGCGGCCCGCCGTCCCTGCTCGAAGAGAGGCACCACCATGACCGACAGCCCGCTCCCGGCCGACGAGCCGGTGACCACAGCGCCGCCGACCGCGGTGCTGACCGAGGAGCCCGCCGCCGAGACTGCGATGACCCACCGCCAGGTGCTCGAGGCCCTGTCCGGCATCCTGCTCGGGATGTTCGTGTCCATGCTGGCCACGAGCCTGATCTCCTCGTCGCTGCCGAAGATCGTCGCCGACCTGAACGGCACCCAGTCGGCGTTCACCTGGGTGGTCACCGCCACCCTGCTGACCACGACGATCTCCACCCCGATCTGGGGCAAGCTGGCCGACCTGCGCAACCGCAAGGTGCTCATCCAGGTGGCGCTGGTCGTCTCCGTGCTGTCGTCGGCGGCGGCCGGGATGGCCAGGAACACCGCCGAGCTGATCGCGGCCCGGGCCGTCCAGGGCATCGGCGCCGGTGGGCTCACCGCCCTGGCGGTCGTGCTCATCGCCGACATCATCAGCCCGCGCGAACGTGGCCGGTACATGGGCCTGACCGGCGCGGTCATGGCGGTGTCCATGGTCGGCGGGCCCCTCATCGGCGGTGTGGTCACCGATACCTTCGGGTGGCGCTGGAACTTCTACGGGTCGTTGCCGTTCGCCGTCGTGGCCATCGTCGTGCTGCAGCGCACCCTGCGCCTGCCGCCGGTCCCGCGGCGCAAGGTCAAGCTGGACGTGGCCGGGGCCCTGCTCATCGCCGCGAGCGTGTCGCTGCTGCTGCTGTGGGTGACGTTCGCCGACGACCGGTTCGCCTGGCTGTCCTGGCAGACCTGGGCCATGGTCGGCACCGCGGTGGTGCTGGGCCTGCTGGCGGTGTGGGTGGAGTCCCGGGCGGCGGAGCCGATGATCCCGCTGCGCCTGTTCCGCAACCGCACACTGGTGCTGTCGGTGACGGGTTCGGCCGCGGTCGGGGTGTCGATGTTCGGCACCTCGGTGTTCTTGTCCCAGTACCTCCAGCTGGCCAAGGGCGAGTCGCCGACCATGGCCGGGGTGATGACCATCCCGATGGTCGTCGGGCTGTTCGTCGCGTCGACCGTCTCCGGCCAGCTGGTCTCCCGGACGGGCCACTACAAGTGGATCATGGCGACGGGTGCCGGGTTGCAGGTCGTCGGGCTGGCCCTGATGGGCACTATCCACGCCGACACCCCGTTCTGGCACCTCGCCGTGTACATGGTGGTGCTCGGCGCGGGCGTCGGCATGATGATGCAGAACTTCGTGCTGGCGGTGCAGAACTCCCTGGACATCACCGATATCGGTGCCGGGACCTCGACCATCGCGTTCTTCCGCACCCTCGGCGGGGCGATGGGCGTGGCGGTGCTGGGGGCGGTGCTGTCCAGCCGGGTGGCCACCGCGATGACGAACGGCATCACGACGCTGTCGCCGACGGACCAGGCCGCCGCGGCCCGGGCGCTGGGCGACGGGTCGATCCCCGACCTGTCCGCGCTGGACCTGCCGCCCGCCGTGCTGGACGTCGTGCACAACGCCTTCGGCGACTCCGTACCCGAGCTGTTCCTCATCGGCGCGCCGCTGAGCCTGGTCGGACTGATCGCCGTACTGGCTCTGCGCGAGGTCCCGCTGCACTCCAAGACCGGGCTCGAGCAGCGCGCAGAAGCAGCGGCGGCCAGACCGGACGCCGCTGCCACGTAGGACACAGACCGGATCACGGCGGACCTAGGTCCGGCGGCGGGGTCCGCCTCGTGGCCCCGGCGGCCGTGGGCCGCTCGGCTGCTGTGTGCCGTTGGCTCCGAACGACGTCACGAGGCAGTAGATTGTGCCTCGGCGCGGGCAAGGCCGCCCACCGGCCGTCTGACTGGTGCGGCCGGGCCCGTCTGCAATACCTGTTTCGTCGCCCATCTGTCGTAGGACGATAGGAAACCTCCGTGACTGATACCGCTGCACAGGCGCCACCGACGCCGATGACTATCGGTGTGCCCTCCGAGACCCGGTCCGGCGAACGTCTGGTCGCCGCGACGCCGAAGACCGTCGGCCAGCTGACCGCCCTGGGTTACCAGGTGCTGGTCCAGAAGGGCGCCGGCGCCGCCGCGACCTTCCTCGACGCCGACTACGAGGCGGCCGGGGCGACCCTCGTGACGCCCGCGAAGGTGTGGCAGGCCGACATCGTCACCGCCGTGAACACCCCGGCCGACGCCGATCTGGCCCGGCTGCGCTCCGGTGCCACCCTGGTCTCGATCATGGCTCCCCACTCCGACGACGGCCTGGCGGCCAAGCTGGCCGACCGCGGGGTCACCGCGCTGGCGCTCGACGCGGTGCCGCGTATCTCCCGGGCCCAGGCGCTCGACGTGCTGTCCACGATGTCGAACGTCGCGGGCTACCGGGCGGTCATCGAGGCGGCTGAGGAGTACGGCGGTATGTTCGCCGGGCAGGTCACCGCCGCCGGGAAGACCCAGCCCGCCACGGTGTTCGTCATCGGCGCCGGGGTGGCCGGTCTGGCCGCCCTGGGCGGGTCGGTGTCGCTGGGCGCCCAGGTGCGGGCCTTCGACGTGCGGCCTGAGGTCGCCGAGCAGATCGAGTCGATGGGCGCTTCGTTCGTCCAGGCCGAGGCCGCTCAGCAGGAGGTCTCTTCCGACGGCTACGCCAAGGAGCTGACGGCCGAGCAAGAGCGTCTGACCATGCAGATGTACGCCAAGGAGACGGCCGGGGCGGATATCGTCATCACCACGGCGCTGGTGCGGGGCAAGGCCGTCCGCACCATCACCGCGGACATGGTCGCGAACATGCGGCCCGGTTCGGTGATCGTGGACCTGGCGGCCTCCGGCGGCGGCAACTGCGAGCTGACGGTGCCGGGGGAGCGGGTCGTCACCGACAACGGCGTGATCATCCTCGGCTACACCGACCTGACGTCGCGCATGCCGAAGCACACCTCCCAGCTGTTCGGCACCAACGTCGTCAACCTCATGAAGCTGCTCACCCCGGGCAAGAAGGACGGGCAGATGGTGCTCGACCTGGAGGACCCGGTGCAGCGCGGTATGACCGTGGCCCACGCTGGTGCGGTGATGTGGCCGCCGCCCCCGGTGGCTGTCTCGGCCGCCCCGGCCGCCCCGGTGGTCGAGGTCGAGGACCCCGCGGTGAAGGCCGCCCGCGAGGCGGCCGCGGCCAAGACCCGCAATATCCGGCGGATGGTCTCGTCGGTGGTGGCGGCCGGGCTGGTGATCGCGGCCATGACCTTCGCGCCGTGGACCTTCGTCAGCGCCTTCACCGTGTTCGTCATCGCGGTGGTGGTCGGGTTCTACGTCATCACCGGTGTGACGCACTCCCTGCACACCCCGCTGATGGCCCAGACCAACGCCATCTCCGGGATCATCCTGGTCGGCGCGCTGCTCCAGATCGGGTCGACCAACGTCGCGGTGCTGCTCATGTCGGTCTTCGCGGCGGCTATCGCCTCTATCAATATCTTCGGCGGGTTCCTGGTCTCCTACCGGATGCTCTCCATGTTCCGGAAGGAGGCCTGAGCCATGATCCTCAGCGTAGATATCGTCGCGACGAACAACGTCACGCAGCTGTTCGACGGTCTGTACCTGGTGGCCGCGGTGCTGTTCATCTTGTCCCTGGCGGGACTGTCGAAGCAGACCACGGCCCGGATGGGCAACGTGGCCGGTATGGTCGGCATGGTGCTGGCGCTGGGGGCGGTCGTGGCCGCCTCGCTGCACATGTCGGCCACCCAGGACGACCGGCAGCCGGTCTGGGCGACGGCCCTGCTCATCGTGGTGGTGCTGGCCGTCGGTGCGGTGGTCGGTCTGCCGATCGCCCGCAAGGTCGAGATGACCCAGATGCCCGAGCTGATCGCGGCCTTCCACTCGTTCGTCGGTATGGCGGCGGTGTTCATCGGGTTCAACTCGTTCGCCACCGCCCACAACGACGCGGTGCACCTGACCGAGGTGGCGCTGGGCGTGCTCATCGGTGCCTACACCTTCACCGGTTCGGTGGTGGCGTTCCTCAAGCTGTCGGCCAAGATGAAGTCGCAGCCGATCATGCTGCCGTTCCGTCACCACATCAACCTGGCCCTGTTCGTCGTCTTCTTCGGGCTCATGCTGGTGTACGTCGCCCAGGGTTCGGACGACGGCAAGGCCAACGCTCTGGGCTGGTGGCTGGTTATCGCCATGGCGCTGATCGGGTTCGGACTGGGCTACCTCATGGTCGCGGCCATCGGTGGCGGCGACATGCCCGTCGTGGTGTCCATGCTGAACTCCTACTCCGGGTGGGCCGCCGCTGCGGCCGGGTTCATGCTGGGCAACAACCTGCTCATCATCACCGGGTCCCTCGTCGGTTCCTCCGGTGCGATCCTGTCGTACATCATGTGCCGGGCCATGAACCGGAAGTTCGTCTCGGTGATCCTGGGCGGTTTCGGCACCGAGGGTGGCATGGTCGTGGCCGGCGACGTCGACCAGGGCGAGCACCGCGAGATCGACGCCGAGTCCACCGCCGACCTGCTGTGGAACGCCTCGTCGGTGATCATCACTCCGGGCTACGGCATGGCCGTGGCCAAGGCGCAGTATCCCGTGGCCGACCTGACCGAGAAGCTGCGGGCGCACGGGGTGACCGTCCGGTTCGGGGTGCACCCGGTGGCCGGGCGCCTGCCCGGGCACATGAACGTGCTGCTGGCCGAGGCCAAGGTGCCGTACGACATCGTGCTGGAGATGGACGAGATCAACGACGACTTCCCCGCCACGGACGTCGTCCTGGTCATCGGCGCCAACGACACGGTCAACCCCGCGGCCCTGGACGACCCGAACTCGCCCATCGCGGGGATGCCGGTCCTGGAGGTCTGGAACGCCAAGCACGTCATCGTGTTCAAGCGTTCCATGGCCACCGGTTACGCCGGGGTCCAGAACCCGCTGTTCTTCAAGGAGAACACCTCGATGCTGTTCGGTGACGCCAAGGTCCGGGTGGACGATATCGTCGCCGCCCTGCCCGCCTCCGTCCCGGCCTGACCGTTCCTGACGCGCCTGGTGCCCCGGCCACCGGGGCACCGGGCGCGTCCGGCCGACTGCGTACGGTGGTCCCTCATGGAGCAGGATCTGGCTGCGACGGTCGACGACGTGGTCGGCTGTCTGCGCGACTCGATCAGCGTCAACCTGGTCGGCCTGCGGCAGTCGGGGCGCAGCCGGACCGCCCTGGGGGTGGCCGACCGGCTCCGCGAGCTGGGCTGCGACGTCGTCGTGGTCTACGGGGTCGCGGCGCTGCGCGACCGTCCGCTGGTCGCCCTGGCGCTGGCCGGGGTGGACGTGCCGTCGGGTAACGCGGTCTCGTCGGTCTCGGGTGCGGTCGACGCGCTGTCCGAGCTCATGGCGCCGGGACGGTCGGTGCTGGTCGTCGACGATGCCGACGACCTGGACCCGGCCAGCGGCGGCGTGGTGGTCGCGGCCCGGGCCCGTCGTCCGTTCCCGGTGCTCTCGGTGACCCGGCCCGCCGGGCGCCGGTCCAGCAGCCTGCTGACCACCCGGCTCCAGCCCGGTGTCCGGGTGGTGCTCGACCCGCTGGACTTCGACGGCCTGCACCGCGTCGTCCACCGCATGCTGCCCGGTCTGGTGGACTCCTCGACGGTGGCCCAGATCGCGACGCTGTCGGGTGGCCTGCTGGGCCTGGTGGAGGCAGTCGTCGACACCGGACGGCGGACCGGGAGCATCGCCGAGGACGACCGTGGAATCTGGCGGGCCGGCGGCGCCCTGTGGGACGGTCGGCTGGCGCAGGTCGTCGAACCGCTGGTGGCGGACCTGGCCGACGACGAGCTGGACGCGCTGACCAGGCTGTCTCTGGTCGGGACCGTCACCGCGGCCCAGGCCCAGGCGATCGTCCCGGAGCCGGTGTTCGCCCGGATCGACAAGATGGGGCTGCTGCAGGTGGCCGAGACGCCCTCGGGCCCGCTGGTCGGGGTCTTCCCGCCGCTGGTCGCCGAGCACCTACGGCGCACCAGGGCGGTGTGCCGCCCGGCTGTCTTCGACGAGGCGGACCCGGTCGCGGACGCACCGGTGACGCCGCGCTTTACGCTGACCAGCTCGCGCGCCGCGATCCTCAACATGCGGATCGTCGACTACTGGCGGGCGGAGGTCAACACTCTGCGCGCGGTGTGGAGCGCCGACCCGAGCGTGGAGAACGCGATACCGCTCCTGGTGGCCCTCAACGCGGCCTCGGCGGGGGTGGCCGAGTTCGCCGGGGTGATCGACGGCACCCGGCTGGAGGGTTCCGATCCCCAGCGGCGGGTCCGTTTCGTCTGCTGGCACGTCACCTACCGGGCTCTCCTGCTCGACGACCTCGACGGTGCTCGCCGGCTCCTGGAAGAGCACCGTGCTCGGCTGCCCGCGTTCGCGTCGCGGCTGCGTGCCCTTGAGGCGATGATCCAGTTCTTGGCCGGCCTCGTCCCCGGCCCCGAGCTGCTGGCCCCGGACGGGCTGGGTTCCGACCCGCTCGGCGCCCCGGGCCTGGAGCTGGCCCGCATCACCACCGCGGTCGTCGACGGGCGGACGGTCGACGCCCTGGCGGCGCTGCCCGGCTACGCCCCCGACTACCCGTTCTACCTGGAGTGGAGCCGCGTCGTCGTGGGGCTGGCCCGGGTGCTCCACGGCGACTTCGACGACGGCGTGGAGTGGGCGCTGCGCGCCATGACCGAGGCCGAGACCAGGCTCAGCCTGGGCGAGATCCACGGGCACGCGTACGTGGCGGCGCTCGGCCTGGCGTTCGCCGGGCGGCTGGACGACCTCGACGCGCTGCTCGGTCCCGTCCTGACACTGAGCGGCACCACGATGTTCAGCGAGCACTACCGGATCGGCGTGCTCGGGCTGGCGTCCCTGGCGGCGGGCTGGCGGG
This sequence comes from Micrococcales bacterium, assembly GCA_009777345.1. GTDB lineage: Bacteria > Actinomycetota > Actinomycetes > Actinomycetales > Cellulomonadaceae > Cellulomonas. The sequence continues at coordinate 56,022 of WRMB01000013.1, forward strand.
GCCGTCTGGACTACGGCTGGTCGCTGTCGGTGCAGGCCGAGACCACCGGGCGCCGTCCGGGGCCCTACCCGGGGATGCTGCACGGGGTCACCCCTCTGGTGACCGATCCCGACGGGCGGTGGGACGAGGCGGGCGAACGGCTGTGGCGGGCGACGGCCGAGCGCCTCTCGAAAGGCTATGTCGCCGCTGCCGTCGCGGTGGCGGTCACCGCCGTGGACCTGCTGCCCGACGCCGAGCGGGCGGCGGACGTCGTCGAGCAGGCCCGTCGGACCCAGAGCTCGTTCCTGGTCAGGCTCGGCGACTACGTCGCGGCGACAGTGACAGGTGACCCGGACGCCCTCGCGGCCTGCGCCGCCGACCTGTGGGGCTGCGGGGCCCGGCTGCACTCCGTCAAGGCACTGGTGACACGTTCGCTGGTGCTGCGCCTGCGCGGCGACGTCGACGGGTCGGTCCAGCAGGCGGAGTCCGCCTGGCAGCGCGCGTCCGAGCTGGGTCAGCCGCGACCGCGTGGTCTGTTCTTCCGTCTGGGCCACGCCGTCGGCCTGAGCGCCCGCGAGCGGGAGATCGCCCTCATGATCGCGAACGGCACGACCGTCCCGGGTATCGCCTCGACGCTGGGCCTCAGCATGCGCACCGTCGAGAACTACCTGGTCGGCACCTACCGTAAGCTAGCCTGCGAGGGTCGCGACGACCTGGTGCGGGCCGTGACGACCTGGGCCGTCCTGGAGTGATCCGCCGAGATCCGGGCTGAGGGCGTAACGTGTCACCGTGGAGCATGAGCAAGGTGAAATAGTCGATGACGTAGTCGCCTGCCTGCGTGACTCTCTCAGCGTCAACCTGGTCGGTCTGCGGCAGTCGGGGCGCAGCCGGATCGCCCGACGGGTAGCCGATCGCCTGCGGCAGCTGGACCACAGCGTCGTCATGCTCTCCGGGATCGCGGCGCTGCGCGACCGGCCGCTGGTCGCCCTGGCGCTGGCCGGGGTCGACGTCCCGGCGGGAAGCGCGGTCTCGTCGGTCTCGGGCGCGGTCGGCGCGCTGTGCGAGCACCTGGCGCCGGGCCGGTCGGTGCTGGTCGTCGACGACGCCGACGACCTGGACCCGGTCAGCTGCGGCGTAGTGGTCGCGGCCCGGGTGCGACGCCCGTTCCCGGTGCTCTCGGTGACCCGGCCCGCGGGGCGTCAGTCTGGCAGCCCCCTGACGGCCAGGCTCCAGCCCGGTGTCCGGGTCGCGCTCGACCCGCTGGACTTCGACAGCCTGTACCGCGTCGTCCACCGCATGATCTCCGGGCGGGTGGGTTCCTCGACGATCGCCCGGATCGCGACGCTGTCCGGTGGCCTGCCGGGCCTGGTGGAGGCGATCGTGAGCACGGGGCGGCGGACCGGTGCCATCGTCGAGGACCGCGGGGTCTGGCGGGTGGAGGGCTCCCTGTGGGACGCCCAGCTGGCCCAGGCCGTCGAACCGCTGGTGGCGGACCTGAGCGACGAGGAGCTGGACGGGCTGACGACACTGGCGTTCGTCGGGACCGTCGCCGTGGCGCGGGCCCAGGCGATCGTCCCAGAGCCGGTGTTCGCCCGGATCGACGAGATGGGGCTGCTGCAGGTGGCCGAGACGCCCTCGGGCCCGCTGGTCGGGGTCTTCCCGCCGCTGGTCGCCGAGCACCTGCGGCGCACCGGGGCTTCCCGGACGGTGACGTTCGACGGGACGGACAAGAGCTCGGACCCCTCAGCGAGCCTGCTGACGCCGCGGCTCGCCCTGACCAGTTCCCGGGCCGCGATCCTCAACATGCGGATCATCGAGCACTGGAAGGCGGAGGTCGACGCCCTGCGCACCGCGTGGAACGCCGATCCGGGTCCCGAGAACGCGGTACCGCTCCTGTGGGCCCTCAACGAGGCCGCGGCCGGACCGGCGGAGTTCACAGGCGTGGTCGACGGTACCCGGCAGACCGGCGGCGACCCTCAGCCGCGGGCCCTCTTCGTCGAGTGGCAGGCCGCACTGACCACGCTGGTGCTCGGCGACGCCGACGGCGGACGCCAGATCCTGGACGCCCAGCGTGCCGCCCTGCCCGCTTTCGACTCAGAGCTCCGGTCGGCCGAGGCGTACCTGCGGCTCATGGTCGGCCCCATGCCGGACTCCGACCGCCTGGTCCCGGCCGGTCCCGACGAGGACCGGCTCGGGGTGGAGTCCCTGGAGGCGGTGCGCATCGCCTCCCTGCTGGCCGAGGGGCGGACGGTCGACGCCCTGGCGGCGCTGCCCGGTAACGCCCCCACCTACTCGCCCTATGTCGAGACCCACCGGGTCTGCGTCGGGCTGGCCCGGGTGCTCCACGGCGACTTCGACGACGGGGTGGAGTGGGCGCTGCACCTGATGGCCGAGGCCGAGACCAAGCTCAAGCTGGGCGAGATCCACGCCCACGCCTATGTCGCCGCGCTCGGCCTGACCTTCGCCGGTCGGCTGGACGAGCTCGACGCGCTGCTCGGCTCGGTCCTGACGCTGAGCGGCACCACGATACTCTCCGAGCCCTACCAGATCGGTGTGCTCGGGCTGGCCTCCCTGGCGGCGGGGTGGCGCGGCCGTCAGGACCACGGCTGGTCGTTGTCGGTGCAGGCCGAGACCACCGGGCGTCGCTCCGGTCCCTTCCCGGGCATGCTGCACGGGGTGACCCCGATATCCGATCTTGACGCGGACCTGGACGCGATAGGCGAACGGCTGTGGGGGGCGGTGGACGAGCGTCTCGCGAAGGGCTACGTCGCCGCGGCCGTCGCGGTGGCGGTCACCGCGGCGGAGATCAGGCCTGACGCCGAGCGCGCGGCGGCCGTCGTCGACCAGGCGCACCGCACCCAGAGCCCGTTCCTGGTCGCGCTCGGCGACTACGTCGCGGCGACGGCGGCGAACGACCCGGACGCCCTCGCGGCCTGCGCCGCTGACCTGCGGGGCCGGGGCGCCCGGCTGCACGCCCTCAAGGCCTCCGTCTCGCGCGCGCTCGTGCTGCGGGCCCGCGGCGAGGTCGACGCCTCGGTCCGGCAGGCGGAGCGGGCCTGGGCGCGAGCCTCCGAGCTGGGCCAGGAGTTCCGCGGCCTGTTCTTCCGCCTGGGCAGCGCCGTCGGCCTGAGCGCCCGCGAGCGGGAGATCGCCCTCATGATCGCCAACGGCATGACCGGCCAGAAGATCGCCTCGACCCTGGGCCTCAGCGCCCGCACCGTCGACAACTACCTGGTCGGCTCCTACCGCAAGCTGGGTTGCGAGGGCCGCGACGACCTGGTCCGCGCCGTCACCACCTGGGCCGTCCTGGAGTGACAGTCAGCCTGGTGGGACGGTGTTCTGCCGAGGACGCAGCAGCGCTCACTCGAAGGTTGTGCGGTGTCGACCCAGCCGTCGAATAGCGTTTGAGTACTTGATGACGTTCCAGGTGAGGCCGCAGACTGACGCGAGACTCGCGAGGGCCATGGCTGATGCTATGGTGGGCAGGAACAGCGTAGCTTCCTCTGGCCAGTCGACTATCGAAGACACTAGCATTACCGTCACAATCACCAGTGTGGCGATCAGTCCTCCCGCGAAGTTAAGCCGGGCTTTGAGATCTGCGATCTTGGAGTCGATATCGGTGCATATATTCAGGGGGCCCTGGTCTGCTCGACGCACGGCTATGACCCCCTCCTTGTCCCAGGTTGTGCCCTGCGGTACCACGTAGGCGCCCTGGGCTTCGAGCAGGGCCGCGAGCTCAGAATATTTTTTGCGGTCAAAACTGCCTGCGAAGAAGCCGGACGTCTTGACCGTGGCAGCGGTGGCGCAGACGTACTCCCCAGGTTCCGTGCGTGCAAAAGAGAAGCGGCTACCGAAGAATGACGTCGACAGCGGTTCCCAGCCCTCGGCGCACATCCGTGACAGGTAGCGCTCCACATCGTCGAGGGTCGTCAGCGTCCACTTCCACCGGGTGATGGTGGTCGGTGCCTTGGTGGTCATGGTTCACCTGCAATCTGTCGTCCGTTGGTCAGCAGCTCGGCCAGCCGACGCATCTCGGTGCGCACGGCCGCCTTGCCTGCGTCGGTGATGAGGTACTCCTTCTTGCGGTCGTAGGCCGCGACCTCGTAGATCAGGCCGCGTTCGACCAGGGTGGACAGCGCACCGTAGAGGGTCCCGGCGCCCAGCGTGACCCGCCCGGCGCTGATCTGCTCCACGAACTGCATGATCGAGTACCCGTGCCGGGCTTCGAACAGCGACAGGAGGATGTAGTACGCGGCCTCGGTCAGCGCACCCCGGCTCTCGGCCATCCGCTCCACCCTCCTGTCTGCATCGCTTCCCGGTACATCGGCAACCGTACTACATCGCCTCGCGATATACAAGGCCGCCCGGAGTCTGCGATCAGTGGGTCAGACGACCTGCGGATGGTGGGTTAGATGGCCTGCGGATGGTGGACCTGCGGATGGGCGGTGCTCGGCGATGTCTTCGCTGGTTCGGACGGTCACGCCGCGGGTGCGGTGGCGGGTTCGGTCCGGGGGGCGCGGCGGTGGGCCAGGGTGGCGAGCGCCAGGCCGAGCACGGTCCAGCCGGTGAGCACCAGCCAGGGGGCGGTGGTGCTGGCGTCCGGGAAGTACGACACGTTGCGCACCAGGGTGGCCCCGGCGCCGGGCGGGAACAGCTGGCCGATGGTGCCCCACCCGGTGGGCAGGAACTCCGGTGGCATGGTGACCCCGGCGATCGGGTTGGCGACGAGCAGGAACAGCACCGGTCCGACCGGGATCCCGGGACGGCCGAGCAGCGACGCGAACCCGACGATGGTGCTGCCGATCGCCAGCAGGCACGCGGTGAACACCGCGGCATTGGCCAGGTAGGCACCGGCGAGCACTCCGAACCAGGTCTGCAGCACCCCGGTGATGAGCAGCCCGGCGGCGACGGCGTATACCGCCAGCGCCGCGATCCGGCGCCAGATCCCGACGACCAGCAGGCTGATGGCGACCCCGCCGACCAGGCCGCCCAGCACCAGCGGCAGTGTCGCGGCCGCCAGGCCCGAACCGCGCGAGTCGGCCTCCAGCAGGGGGACGACGTCGGTGACCAGGACCGTCACGGCGGCCTGGTCCGCCGCCGGGGCGGGACCGGCCTGGTCGACCGGGCCGGCGTTGCCCTCAGGGACCAGCGTCTGCGTCATCGCGGCCAGGAGCTGGCCGAGCGGGACCTTGGTGCCCTCGACCAGCTGGGCGGCGACGGGACTGGCGGCGGTGGCCTTGAGCACCTCCGGGTCGGGTCCGAGCACGATGGCGCCGTACACCGCGCGGCGTTCGACCGCGCGCACGGCGGCGTCCCGGTCGGCGACGGTGGTCAGGGCGACGGCGTCCCCGAGGTGCTGGTCCAGTGCGGCGCTGACCGCGGCGACCTGCTCCTCCGGGCCGGTGATGGCCAGCGGCACGTTCCGCGGGTCAGCCGTGACGGCCGGCCAGGAGAAGGCCAGGACGATGACGGTGACGACCAGGGCCAGCCCCACCCCGATACCGAGGTGCTTGGGGGGCTGGTGGGCGGCTGAGGGGGCCATGACGCCTCGCAATCGGTCAAGGGCGAAGTGGGTCCAACTCTGCCACGTCAGCGCCGCGGCGGGACAGACGACAACCAGGTGCGGGTGGCGACGGTGCCGGGCTGGCCGCCGACATGGGTGTACGTCGTACCGTCGTCGGCGACGGTCAGCTGGCTGGCGTAGGCCCGGTGGGCGGCGACCAGGCGGTCCAGGTCCGGTCCGGCCTCCAGGGCCTCGTCGCCGGGCCCGTCGGCCGGGACGATCTGCCGGAACGTGATGCCGAGCGCGGCGGCGGCCTGGGCGGTGGCCGCGTGGCAGCGGACGTGGTCGGGGTGGCCGTAGCCGCCGGTGGCGTCGTAGGAGACCAGGACGTCGGCCCGCCAGTGCCGGGCGGTGGCGACGATATCGGCCACCACCGCGGCCAGGTCGGTGCGGGCCAGGGCCTCGGCTGGCGCCTCGGGGTCGGGTCCGGCCGTCGTCGCGGTGGTCCAGGTCATCCCCGAGTCCAGGTAGCGCCGGTCCGGACGGTCGGGCGCGCGGTTGCCCCTCTCGCCCAGAAACCCGGCGTCGACCGCGCCGAGGTGAGCCAGGGCCCGGGCCCGTTCGGCCAGGCGGCAGTCGGCCAGGCCGTCGTGGTCCAGCCGGGCCGCGACCCGCCCGGTGACCTGGCCGCGCTCGCCGCGGGTGGCGGTGACCACCATCGGTTCGTCGCCGCGCCGCCGTAGCGCCAGGACCGCCGCCCCGGACGACAGGGTCTCGTCGTCGGGGTGGGCGTGCACGAACAGGTAGCGCCGGGGCCGCGTCGGCCTGGTGGCAGGTCTGGGGCGGCCGAGCAGACCGTCGTACAGGTGCAGCAGGCCGGAGACGGTAGCGGTCCAGGTGAACCGGCGGGCATGAACTCGGGCCACGGTGCCCATCCGGCGCAGCACGTCCGGCCGGGCCAGCAGCTTGGTCATGGCCACACCCCAGTCCTCGGGCTGCCGGGAGTCCATGAGCTGGCCCGACTCGCCGTGCACGACGGCCTCGCGCAGCCCGCCGGTGGCGGCGGCCACGACCGGGGTGCCGCAGGCCGCGGACTCCAGCGCCACCAGCCCGAAGGTCTCGGAGTGGCTGGGCACCAGGGTCAGCGTGGCGTGCCGCAGCAGCCAGGCCAGGTCGGCGCGGGACTGGGGGCCGACCAGGTGGACGCGCCCGTGCAGGCCCAGCTCGTCGGCCAGCCGGTGCAGATGAGCCTCGTAGTCGGGGAAGTCGGCCGAACCGGCCCCGGCGACCACCAGGTCCGGGCGGATCGGCGCGGGCACGTGGGCCAGGGCGGCGATGGCCAGGTCTGGTGCCTTCAGCGGCTGCAGCCGGGCGGCGACGACGGCGAAGGGCCGGTCCCTCCCCAGCGGTCCGGTCGTCTGCGCCACCCAGTCCGGCGGGTCGTCCGGCCCCGCCCGGTGCCGGAGGGGGTGGAACTGGTCGAGGTCGACCCCGGGCGGCACGATCGACACCCGGTCGGGGTCGGCGCCGCACCGTTCGACCACGATCCGGGCCTCCGCCGCGGAGATGGCCACCAGCCGGTCGGACTCGCGGGCCAGCAACGCCTCGCCGGGCACCCGGGCGGGCGACTCGGGCGGCTCCCCGTCGGACAGCTCCGACCCGGGGGTCGCGGCCACCGAGTGGAAGCTCTGCACGTGCGGCACCCCCCAGGCCCGGGCCAGGGGCAGCGCCGCCATCCCCGACATCCAGTGGTGGGAGTGCACCAGGTCGACCCCGCCGTCGCCCAGACGTCCGCCCAGCTGCGCCAGGGCCTCGGCGAACTCGGGGATGTACTGGTCGGTGGTGGACTTGGCCAGCCGCCGGGCCGGTCCGGCGTCCAGGTGGTGCAGCGTGACCCCCGGGGCCAGCGCCAGCGCGTCCGGCTGGTGGTCGGCGGTGCGCCGGGTGACCAGCTCCACCCGGTGTCCCAGCTCGGCCAGCGCCAACGCCTCATGGCACTCCACGACGTTCATCCCGCCCGCGTCACCCGCCCCGGGAGCATCGGTCGGCGAGGTGTGCATCGACACCATCGCGATGCGCAGCGGAGACGAGGTCACGTCCGCCGAATCTACCGCGCGTCGGCGGCGCGGTCGCCCGGTCAGGCAGGCAGGGCAGTGGGGACGACGGTTCCTACCGTCTTCCTTGGTCCCACCATCCTGCTACCTCCCGGGGGCTGTCGCCCTCGACCGGGTGCTACGGGCAGGCGGTGTAGGTGAGGCCGTCCTTGGTGGTGGCGGTGAAGCAGCCGTCCGGCCTCTCGACGTAGGAGTTGCCTTCGCTGTCGGTCGCGGCTTGGCCGCCGTCCGGGTTCTCGACGACGGAGTTCCCGTCCCCGTCGGTGACGGCGAAGCTGCCGTCGGCGTTCTGGACGAAGGCCGCGCTGCCGTCGGTGGCGGTGTAGCTGCCGTCGGCGTTGCGGAGGTAGGTCATGCTGCCGTCGGTGGCCGCGAAGCTGCCGTCGGGCTGCTCGACGAGAGTCCCGAGACCGGGCACTTCCGCGATGCGGCCGACCGGGGGGCTGTCGGCCGGGGTGTCGGTCTGGACCGTCGGGCTCGAGGGGGCGTCGTCGGTCGTGGCGCTGCACGCCGACAGGCCCAGCACTGCCAGCAGCGGGACCGTGCACAGGAAAGTTGCTCTCTTCATGGCGCCGAGTCTGCCAGGCAGCCTCGTCCGCCGGGACGGGCTCGGTGTCACAGTCTCGAGACACGGTGTCGCAGATCGGCGACAGGACAGGGGTCGAGCGCCGATCGGGTGGGGAGTCCGTTGCGTTTCGGGTCGAGGGCGCGGGTCTGGCAGAATGGCCCGCTGGCCTACGGTTCACCGCCGTGCGCGACCCGAGCGGGCGTGCGGACCCGTCGGCATCCTGATGAAGGAGAACCCCTGTGAAGTCTGGAGTCCACCCCGCCTACGTGCCCACCCAGGTGGTCTGCACCTGCGGCAACAGCTTCGTCACCCGGTCCACGGTGACGTCGGGCCTGATCCACGCTGATGTGTGCAGCGCCTGCCACCCGTTCTACACGGGCAAGCAGAAGATCCTCGACACCGGTGGCCGTGTGGCCCGGTTCGAGGCCCGGTACGGCAAGCGCAAATAGCCTCGTCACCGCGCCGGTGCCTGGGACTGCCTGGGTACCGGCGCTTCGTCATGCAGCTGGACCCGCGAACCACCACGACCTGACGAGGAACGACTATGAACGCACCCCCCGGTGACCGGTTCGCCGCCGTGCGCCCCCTGCTCGACGAGTACGCCGAGCTGGAGGACCAGCTGGCCGACCCGGCGGTGCACGCCGACGCGGGCCGGGCCCGGCGCCTGGGCCGACGTTACGCCGAGCTGGGTCGGGTCGTATCGGCCTACCGGGAGTGGCAGGCCGCCGCCGACGATGTCGGGACGGGTGAAGAACTGGCCGACGATCCCGACCTGGCGGCCGAGCTGCCGGCCCTGCGCCAGCGGGAGCAGGCCGCCGCCGAGCATCTGCGCCAGGTGCTCGTACCGCGCGACCCCGACGACGGCCGGGACGTGATCGTGCAGATCAAGGCCGGGGAGGGCGGTGCGGAGTCGGCGCTGTTCGCCGGTGACCTGCTGCGCATGTACATCCGGTACGCCGAGCGCACCGGCTGGACCGTGCAGCTGCTGGACACTACCGAGTCCGATCTGGGCGGTATCAAGGACGTCCAGCTGGCCGTCAAGTCCCGCGGCGGCCCGGCTGACGGGGTGTGGGCCCGGCTGAAGTACGAGGGCGGGGTGCACCGGGTGCAGCGCGTCCCGGTCACCGAGTCCGCCGGGCGGATCCACACCTCCGCGGCCGGGGTGCTGGTGCTGCCCGAGGTAGACGACCCGGGCGAGGTCGAGATCGACCCGGCCGATCTGCGCGTCGACGTGTTCCGCTCGTCCGGGCCCGGCGGGCAGTCGGTCAACACGACCGACTCGGCGGTGCGGCTGACGCACCTGCCGACCGGCATCGTCGTGTCGATGCAGAACGAGAAGTCCCAGCTGCAGAACCGGGAGGCGGCGCTGCGGGTGCTGCGCGCCCGGCTGCTGGCCGCACGGGTCGAGGAGGCCGCCGCTGCCGCCAGCGCCGCACGGCGCTCGCAGGTGCGCACCGTGGACCGGTCCGAGCGCATCCGGACCTACAACTTCCCGGAGAACCGGATCGTCGACCACCGCACCGGGTACAAGGCGTACAACCTGGACCAGGTGCTCGACGGCGACCTGGGCCCGGTGATCGCGTCCGCCGTCGCCGCCGACGAGGCCGCCCGCCTGGCCGCCGTCGGCGACAGCGCAGATCAAGCATGACCTGGCCAGGGACGAAGTTCCGTGCGAGGGACGAACTATTTGCTTCGTCCCTGATACGAAACTCAGGTGACCATGGCCTCGTTGGTGCTGGTGAAGGTGACGTCCACGCCTGCGGCTCGGAGCTGGGCGACGGCGTTGGCGATGGCCCGGCCGGGGCGGCGGCGGGTGTAGTAGTCG
>WRMB01000014.1 GCA_009777345.1 Micrococcales bacterium
AGCTCATCGACCCCGTCTCCGGCCGGAACTTCGGAACCCTGGAGAACGACCTGGCCAGCATCATCAGGACCGACCCCGACGTGGTAGTAGACTTCAAGGTCAGACCCGTATACGAAGGGGACAGCAGGGTACCGGTGAGGATCGAGACGCGGTACCGTGTTGACGGCGGAGACTGGAGACGTGAGGTTTTTGAGAATGTCAAGCGATAACAGAGGCATTGAGTCACAGCAGGAGTTGTCTAGGCTCGTAGCACAGGATCTCCACGAGGCACTCACAGACGACGCTGACGAGATCAGGTTTGTCCTCACCATGTTCGTGCAGTACTCGCAGTCCAGCATACTGCTGCTCCGAGACGGCAAAAAGGTCGGCTCCTTGCCAGAGGCCGGAGAGATCGATTCTCACGCTGGCTCTTTGCGTGAGGCAATGTACACCCCGCAGGGTGGAACGTGGTTCAGTGCGGTGTTCCAGGTGTTCCGGGACGGGCGTATGAAGGCGTCGTACAACTACGACGAAGAGCCCGTGGTCACCGACGTCCGGGGTCGTCCAAGGGATATTATGCCCGCACTGTACGCGAAGGACCTGGAAGTGTTCCCGCGTTCGGAGAGGGCGACTCCGGCGTGGTTGGCGGCGAAGGTTGAGGCGGGGCGTGCGCAGATCGCCCAGATCGAAGCTGACGAGCGCGCGAGACGCGCCGAGGGCTGAGGTGTCGGCCTGGGTTCTGCGCTGCTGGGTCGGCATCCTCTTCGCACCCCGACCGACAACAACTGTCGAGAGCGTGTACTCAACCGTCCTCGGCAGAGTAAGCAGGTCGCAGGCACCGCGCGTGCTAGTCAACCTGGATGACTCATCAGTGGATGTTGCCGACCTCCACCGCTACTTCACAGAGAACCCGATGCAGGGTCTCGAGGAAGTGATCGTGGTGCGCGGCGGCACAGTTCAGCAGATCTATCCCTGACAATATGAGGTGAGTAGGCATGTTCAGTTACACACTAGCACTGAGAGCGGAGTCCGATCTCGACGGCATTACCTCAGCCTTAGTCAGCATCCTAGGTATCCAGGATCCCTCAGAATTACCGGAGCGGTACCCAGGGCTCTTTGTAGACGCTACCGAAACCTTTATTCCTGCACAGGAGATCGTCTACAAGAGATTTCTAGGGACTCCCGCCACGGCTAGACTGCACTACTCGATGAACTATGGCGATTGGGAGCGATTAAGAATTCCAGTGGCCGCGTCTGCAGCACGTCTAGTCGTCGAGACGGACGCGCTGGCGTTCATGACGTTCTCCGTAGACAGTCTGATCATGCGGCGTACTGACGGAGTGCTGTATCTGTACGAGAACTCTGACAACACGTGGAGGGAGCCTGAAGTCATCTCTAAGATTCCCCAACCGTGGGTCATGACGACCGACGAGTACGAGGGGACCCCTCCCGGAGGCAGCCCGTACGGCTGATTCACCGGCGGGACTCCGCCCGCCAGGACCGACCAGCCCGGCCGGACCTGGCTCACGGCCCGGGAGCGGTCAGGGTGAGCTGTCGACCGGTCCTGCGGGCGGGGTCGGTCCTGCTGGTGCGGTTCCGGCGCGTCCGGACGTGCCGACGCCGCAGGTCCTGGCCGAGCACCCACGGCCGTTCACCAGCGGCACGGTGAGCGTGGCCGCTGGCGACGTGCCCGGTTCCAGGACCCCGTTCGTCCGGGCAGATGCCTCAGGGAGCACGGTGCTGCACGACGGCCGTGCGCTGGCACCGGACACGGTCTACCAGGTCGAGGGCCGTGGTCGTTTCTACACCGACGCCGACGGGACGGTCGTGCGGGTGGAGACCACCTCTGGCGGCGGTGCCGGTGTCAACCCTGACCTGAACCGTCCTCTGCCCAGCATCGAGTACGTCGTCAACGGCGACACGGTGTTCCGGACCGACGATCTGGCCCGGACCGTGGAGATGGACGCCCGGGGCCTGACCGCGACGGGAGGCACCCGCTCGGGCAGCATCCAGGGCTCCGTGGGGGCCGAGGGCCGCGCGCAGTACCCCGGCACCGACCCGGCCACCGGCAGGCCCTACGACTACGAGGGCGGGCACCTGCGCGGCACCCAGTTCGACGGCCCCAGAGAGCGCGTCAACTACGTCCCCATGCTCGAAGAGGTCAACAACGCCCGCTCCCAGCTCATCGACCCCGTCTCCGGCCGGAACTTCGGAACCCTGGAGAACGACCTGGCCAGCATCATCAGGACCGACCCCGACGTGGTAGTAGACTTCAAGGTCAGACCCGTATACGAAGGGGACAGCAGAGTGCCGGTGAGGATTGAAGTAGAGTACCGCATCGACGGTGGCGATAAGATAGAGGAGGAGTTTATAAATGTCAAGTGAAGGCGGAGGGCTGGAAGCGCAGCAGGAACTGTCCAGACTCATTGCTCAGGAACTCTACGAAGTCATCCCAGAACACGCTGACGAGGTCCGGTACGTTGTCAGTATGTTCGTCCAGTATTCGCAATCCAAAACCTTATTGTATCAAGACGGAGAGGAGGTCGGCTCCCTATCGGGCGTGGGTAACGTCAAGAGCAATGCTCGTTCTTTACGCGAGGCAATGTACACCCCGCAGGGTGGAACGTGGTTCAGTGCGGTGTTCCGGGTGTTCCGGGACGGGCGCATGAAGGCGTCGTACAACTACGACGAAGAGCCCGTGGTCACCGACGTCCGGGGTCGTCCGAGGGATATTATGCCCGCGCTGTACGCGAAGGACCTGGAAGTGTTCCCGCGTTCGGAGAAGGCGACTCCGGCGTGGTTGGCGGCGAAGGTTGAGGCGGGGCGTGCGCAGATCGCCCAGATCGAAGCCGACGAGCGCGCGAGACGCGCCGAGAGCTGACGAAGCAGGAACTGGACATCAACTCGTGGGTGACCACGTTTGAGTAGGTTCCAGAGAACGGTACGTGAGGCTTACGTTTGCTGGCTGGTCTCCCAGCTGGCCCGCCATGCTCACGAGCTGACTGCGGTTGGTCGTTGCTCGTTTCGTGGGGGAGGTGCATCTGGTGCGGGTGCGGCCGGTGGACGATGTCGCCTGCTGCCCGCCAGGAACGCGGCCTGTGCATCGGTGTGACACTCCGACCTGCTGTCCTTCCCGGCCGGGCTGCGTGGCTAGGCTGCGGTCGTGCTGGAACGACTGCGACGGCGGATCGGCAGGCCGACGACGGCCTGGCGCCTGTTGACCGAGACTGCGATGGCCATGGTCGTCCTGGCCGTGCTCGGGGCGGTGCTCGGCCCGCAGTGGGACCCGGAGCCGCTGACCAGCTCGTTGCGGGTGGCTACGGCCGACACCGCGGTCGGTGGCGCGCCGGACCTGGAGGCATACCCGGTGCGCGAGCGCACCGTCACTGTCGAGCTGGACGGGGCGCAGGTCCGGGCCCGGGTCACCGAGCCGGTCGACGCGCCGGGCCCGCGTCCGGGGATGGTCTTCGTGCACGGTGCCGGTACGGCCGACCACGGCACGGCGTTCGTCGACCACACGCACGCGCTGGCTGCCGCCGGGATCGTCACGATGGTGCCGGACAAGCGCACTGACACCTACACCATGATGCACCGCGACTACGTGGCGATGGCCGACGACTACCTGCGCTCGGTCGACGTGCTGCGGGCCTGGCCGGGGGTGGACCCGACCCGGGTCGGGGTGTACGCGGTGAGCGAGGGCGCCTGGATCGCCCCGGTGATGGCCGTGGACGACCCGGACCTGGCGTTCCTCGTGCTGGTCTCGGCCCCCGTGGTGCCGCCGCGGGAGCAGGCCGCCTTCGCGGTGGACAGCTACCTGCGTAACACCGGGGTGCCGCGCGGGGTGTTCCGGGCGATCCCGCGCGCGGTGGGGCTCAGCCTGCCCGGGGCGTTCGAGTACGTGGACTTCGACGTCAGCGGCTACCAGCAGCAGGTGCGCCAGCCGGTGCTCGTCGCCTACGGCACGGGTGACGCCTCGATGCCGATCGTGCAGGCCGCGGAGCAGATCGTGGCCGACGCCGCCCAGGCCGGCAACGACCAGGTGACGGTGCGCTACTACGCCGGTGGTGACCACGGGCTGAACGTGGACGGCCGGGTGGTGCCCGTGTCCCTCGTCGACGTCGGCGGCTGGGTGCTGGGCCTGCCGCAGACCGCGACGGCACCGCCGCGGATCGCCGGGGCGCGCCCGGAGCAGCAGTTCCGGGCCGGGCCGGTGCCGATGCCGCGCTGGCTGCGCGACGGCAACGTGCTCCTCGTCACCGGTGTCGTCACGGCCTCGGTGGTCGTCGGGGCCGGTCTGCTCGGGTTCGGCCACCACGGTGTCGGTGCGTGGCGACGGCGCCGGGCGCTGGCGGCGGGTCGTCCGGTGCCGACGAGGAACGGAATCACCCGATCGTTGGCTGTTCCGCTGTCCCTGTGCGCGGCGGGCTGCCTGGCGACGGCGGCGGCCCTCGTCTGGTACCTGTGGGCGGTGGCTCGGCTGGCGCTGGAGTACGAGCGCAACCCGCTGGTAGTGACCGGTGGATGGCTGGTGGTACGGGTGCTCGGACTGGCGACGGCGCTGGTCGCGGTGGTGGCGCTGCGTGCGGTGCGGGTCCGTGGACCGGAACGGTCGGTCGTCGGGGTGGTGCCGTGGACCGCCGTGGGCACGGCGGGTCTGGCCTGTCTCGTCCTGCTGGTCGTGCTGGCCTACTGGGGCGTCTTCCAGCTGGGGATCTGAGCCCGGGACGAACTCGTTCGTGGAACCGGGACCGCAGAACCTCTACGGTAGGGCACCATAGGATCGGACAATTCGGCACAGGAAGGGTGTGTTGGTGCGCACGTGCTGGGGCTCTGCCACCGACCGGGGCACGGTTCGGGCGGTGAACGAGGACGCTGCCCTGACCTACCCACCCCTGTTCCTGGTCGCCGACGGGATGGGCGGGCACGACGCGGGCGACCTGGCCTCGCGGATCGCGGTGGAGGAGTTCGCCCAGATGGCGGGCCCCGAGTTCGTCTCGGCCGACGAGGTCCGCGCCGCGTTCGACCGCACGGTGGCCCGGATCCGCGCCGAGTTCACCCAGGGTCGGCAGGGCGGGACCACCGTGGCGGGAGTGGCCGTGACCGACCAGGCCGACCTGCCGTTCTGGCTGGTCTTCAACATCGGCGACTCGCGGGTGTACCGCTGGACCGACGAGACCGGTCTGGCCCAGGTCAGCGTCGACCACTCGGTGGTCCAGGACCTGGTGGACAAGGGCTTCCTGAGCCCCAGCGAGGCGGAACGGCACCCGGAGCGGCACGTGCTGACCCGGGCCCTGGGGACGAACGGCACCGCCGAGGTGGACTACTGGATGCTCCCGGCTGCGGGCGGCGACCGGATGATGGTCTGCACCGACGGCCTGACCCGTGAGCTGCGGCACGACGAGATCGCCGAGGTGCTCCGGCTGAACCCCGAACCCAAGACTGCGGCAGTTGCTCTGGTGAACGAGGCCGTCCGACGCGGCGCTCGCGATAACGTCACTGTCGTGGTGGTGGACATGGCCTTCGTGGACGTCGAGCCGGACATCAAGTTCGACCAGCGTTACACGACGGCACAACGTGCCGCTGGGACCAGCCCGGTGTCGAGCCGTGGCTGGGACGAGATGCTCGACGGGGCGACCTTGCCCCGTCGCAACCTTGTGGAGGAATGATGACAACAGTCTCCAGCTATGTTCCAGGTGACTGGACGGCGGTGGTGTGCGAGGGCTTCGTGGCCCTGCTGGGCCCGGCCACGGCGCCCGCCACAGCCGAGCGGCTGTGGTTCGGCTCGCAGGATCAGCTGAGCTTCATCGACGGCCTTTCGGTGCTGGCCGCCGACGGTTTTGGCGCGATGCAGCCGTTCGTGCTGTCGGTTCGTGGTGACGACGGTGTGACCCACGTGGCCGTACGCGGCGACGTCATCGTGGACGCCCAGGTGCAGGACACCGTCGTGACGATCGACGGGCACGGTGTGGCCACCTGGACCGAGCGGAACCTCGGCGGGGTGTCCGCGCTGGTCGTCCGGGTGCCCGGCGGCAGCGAGGGACCGGACCTGCCGCTGGTGGCGGGTGTGGTGCGGGCCGGTGGCCTGCGTGCGCCGCACGGGGCCAAGATCGGTTCGGCAGACGAGTCCGCCGACTCTGAGGAGCCTGCGCCGGCCGGTAGTCTGCCGGCCTCCGTCAAGACCGTCGCTGCCGCCAGGGAAGGGGCCCGGAAGAAGACGACCCGGCCCAAGGCGCAGCCGCCAGCCCCTGAACCGGTCGCCGAGACCGGCGTCACCGCGGCCGCGGCCGAGGAGTACGTCGAGCCGACTCCCGCGGACGACAACTTCGCCGGGGGCGACGTGCTCCCGGACTACTCCGCGCAGGACGATGCCGCGCCCTCGGACGCTCCGACCGCCCAGCTGGTGCTGAACACCGGTCTGATCGTCGCGCTGGACCGCCCGGTGCTGCTCGGTCGTGCCCCGCAGGCCGCCCGCGTGTCCAGCCGCGAGATGCCGCGGCTGGTCGCCGTGCCCAGCCCGCAGCAGGACATCAGCCGTACCCACGCCGAGGTCCGGATGGACGGGGACGACGTCCTGGTCACCGACCTCGACTCGACCAACGGGGTGCACGTCCTGCGGCCCGGTGGCGGGGCGCGGCGTCTGCGTCCGGGCGAGCCCCGGGTGCTGGCCGCCGACGAGACGATCGACCTCGGTGACGGAGTGACGTTCGTGGTGGAGCGGATGCGGTGACCAGGAGGCGTCAGCCGAGCACGCCGCCCGACCTGCCCGGCTACAGCTACAGCCGGTTGCTCGGGATGGGCGGTTTCGCCGACGTCTTCCTGTACCGGCAGGAGCTGCCGATACGCGACGTGGCTGTCAAGGTGCTGCTCGCATCGCACCTGGGGGACGACGCGCGCGAGCAGTTCGTCACCGAGGCGAACCTCATGGCCCAGGTGTCACAGCACCCGGCCATCGTCACGGTGCACCACGCCGGTTTCGCCGACGACGGTCGGCCGTACCTGGTCATGGAGTACTGCTCCCGGCCTGGTGTCGCGGAGCGGTACCGGACCGAGCGGATGGGCGTCGCCGAGTGCCTCCGGATCGCGATCCGGATCGCCTCGGCGGTGGCCAGCGCGCACGAGGCGGGTATCTGGCACCGGGACATCAAACCGGCCAACGTGCTCACCACGGACTTCGGCTGGCCCGCGCTGACCGATTTCGGCATCGCCGCCACGGCGGCGCTGGCCGGGTCGGCGGCGGGCATGTCGATCCCGTGGGCGCCGCCCGAGCTGCTCAGCCCGAGCCCGTCGGGCGACGAGCGGTCCGACGTGTACTCGCTGGCCGCGACGCTGTACTCGATGCTGGCCGGGCGTTCGCCGTTCGAGGTGCTGGGCACCGCGAACTCGGCCAGCGACCTGGTCGGCCGGATCGAGCGGATGCCGCTGCCGCGGATCTCGCGCGACGACGTGCCCGACGAGCTGTTCGAGGTGCTCGACACCGCGATGGCCCGGCGGGTCGCGGACCGGCACCCCAGCGCGATCGCGTTCGCCCGGGACCTGCAGGGTATCGAGGCCGACCTGGGCCTGCCGGTGACGGTGCTCGACCTGGTCGAGACCGAACCCGAGGTCACCGGCACCCCAGAGGTCCAGGCTGACACCTGGGTACCGCTCGACCAGGTCGACGGCGCTCTCGGGCCCCAGACCGACGAACCGGTCGTCGAGACCAGCCTCCCCGCCGAGGCCCCGGTCGCCGAGGTTCCGGTCGTCGAGGTCGGCTCGGACCCGGACGATGACGAGATCGACGAGACGACCCGGTCCCGGGACCTGATCATGCTCGGTGCCGAGCCGGACGAAGGCCGGTACCGCGACAGCCAGGTCGAGGTCCCGGAGCCTGCGACGGACGTCGACCCGGCCGCGAGACGCACCAGGCGGCGCATCGACCTCGTCGCCGTCGGGACCCTGGTGCTCGTCGTTGTCGCGGTCGCGGTGGCGGCCACGCTGGGCCGCACCTCCGACGCTGGGACCCGGCCGTCGGTGCCCCGGCACGTCGAGGTGTCCGAGCCGCGTGTCGAGGCCGAGGCCGTCCCGGCTCCGGGCGAGCTGGTCGGGACCGTGGCTGACGGTGCCGCCACGTTCACCTGGACCAACCCGAAGCCCGCCGAGGGCGACCGCTACCGGTGGGTTCGGGTCGAGCTGGGCGGCACGTCGCGGCCGGCCTTCGTGGACGATCCTTCTGTGGTGGTGCCGCTCGGACCGGACGACGGCCCGGTGTGCATCGAGGTCTTGGTCATGCGGGCCGACGGTCGGCTGTCGGTCCAGTCCGCCACGGGGTGCGCTCAGTGATGTCCAGCGATGCCCGGCGGTGGGACCAGTGACGACCCGGTGGTGGAACCGGCGGCGGACCGGCTTCGCGGCGGCGGCGACCGTGCCGCTGCTGGTCGGCGTGCTGGCCTTCGCGCACCAGGGGTTCCCGGTCGCCCGCCTGGACCTGGACGACGGCGGGGTGTGGCTGACGTCCCGGGCAGACCTGGCCCTGGGCCGGTTCAACGTGCCGGTGACCGAGCTCGACGGTGGCCTGGGCACCCTGGGACCGGAGTTCGACGTGCTCCAGGACGGTGCCGACGTGCTGCTCGTCGAGGGCACCGAGGTCTCGGTGGTCGACCCGGCGACGGTCGCGACGACCACCCGGGCCTCGGTCGAGGCGGGCGCGACGGTGGACATGGCCGGCGGTACGGTGCTCGTCGCCGACACCACCGGGAAGATGTGGGTGAGCACCCTCGAAGGGCTGCCCCAGACGGCGGCCGGGACGGCACCGGACCTCGACCTCGGCCGGGGAGCCGCGGCGGTGGTGGCGCGCAGCGGCACGGTGCTCGCCGTGGACGGCAAGGGGCGGGTCACCACGGCGACTGCCGACGGCGGGTCGAGCAGCCCCGGGACCATCAGCGGTCTCGGCACGATCGACCAGATCACCGCGGTGGGCGACGAACCAGTGGTGCTCGACGGTACGACGGTGCGTACCAGGCACGGCTCCGTCCAGCTGACCGGCACCGGGCTGACGCTGCAGCAACCCGGCCCGGCAGCCGACACGGTGCTCGTGGCCAGCAGCGCGGCGCTGTTCGAGGTGCCGCTGCGCGGCGGCAAGCCGACCACCCGCCAGACTGGCTCTACCGGCACCCCCGCGGCCCCGGTGCGGGTCGGCAAGTGTGCCTACGGGGCCTGGGCCGCCCCGACCGGCAACTGGCTGCGGGTCTGCGGGAGCACCGTGGACGATACCGACCGGGAAGAGATCACGGCCGCCGCCGAGCTGCGCTTCCGGGTCAACCGCAGTCAGGTGGTGCTCAACGACATCGCGACGGGTCGGGCCTGGTTGCCCGACGCCCCCGAGGTGAAGCAGCCCGCCTGGAACCTGATCACCCCGCGTCCTGACGAGAACCCGAATGCCGACAACGGCGAGGAACCGACCACCGAGCACACCACGCAGTGCTCCGAGGAGGGTCTGCCGCCGGTCGCGCACGACGACGAGTACGGGGTGCGGCCGGGCCGTTCCACCACGCTGCGGGTGCTGGCCAACGACACCACGTCCGACTGCGGGGTCCTGGTCGTCTCGGCGGTGGACGCCCTGCCGGACTCCTTCGGCACCGTGCGGGTGGTCGACTCCGGCCGGGCGCTGGAGGTGGACGTCCTCGACACGGCGACCGGGTCGGTGTCGTTCACCTACACCGTGACCGACCGGCCCGGGGTGCGGGCCCCGGCGACCGGGACGGTGCGTCTGACCGTGCACGACTGGTCCCAGAACTCGCCGCCCGTCCAGGTCTCGACCACGACGCTGCGGCTGGGCCAGGGCGAGAGCCTGAGCGCCGGGGTGCTCACCGACTTCGTCGACCCCGACGGGGACCCGCTGGCGCTGGTCGGCGCGTCGATGGACTGGGGCTACGGCTCCGTGGTCTTCCGACCGGACGGGGTGCTCACGGTGACCGCCTCCGGCCAGATCGGTTCGACGACCGTGACCTTGCTGGTCACCGACGGGATCGCCCCTCCGGTGGAGGGTGTCCTGCAGGTCTCGGTCCGGGAGGGTTCCACCAACCCGACGGTCGACCCGGTGCACGCCGTCGGCTATGTCGACCGGCCGCTGGTGGTCGCGCCGCTGGCCGCGGTGCGCAGCTCGGGCGCCGAGCCGGTGCGGCTGGCCGGGGTCAGCGAGGTGCCGGGTATCTCGGTCGTCCCGGACCTGGTCGCGGGCACGTTCACGGTCCTGGCCCCGCGCTCTGGGACGTACTACGTGAGCTTTACCGTGGTCTCGGCGCCGAACCAGACCGTGGGCTGGGCCCGGATCGACATCCTCGACCTGCCGGGGGAGACGCTGCCGCCGGTGACCGCCGTCGACATCGCCTACCTGCCCGCGGGCGGGTCGGTGACGGTCGACCCGCTGCTCAACGACTTCGACCCGAACAACCTGGTCCTGGCGCTGCAGTCGGTGAGCGTGCCCGAGGGTTCGGGGTTGCGGGCCGGGCTGGTCGAGCACCGGCTGGTCGTCGTCTCGTCGGTGCGCACCCTGGACGGGCCGACCCCGATCACCTACTCGGTGTCCAACGGTGCGGCGTCGGCTACCGGGACCATCATCGTCGTGCCGGTGCCGGCCACGGCGGTCAACCAGCCGCCGGTGGTCCCCGACCGTCAGGTCTCGGTGCGGACCGGCGGCGTGGTCACCGTGAACGTGCTGGACGGCGCGTACGACCCCGACGGCGGCCCGTTGACCCTGGACCGTGAGCTGCCCGAACCGCTGGGCAAGGACGAGGGTCTGCTCTTCGTCTCCGGCGACGTGCTGCGCTACCAGGCGCCGGACCGGCCGATGACGGTGTCGGCGACCTTCCAGGTCACCGACTCCGGCGGGGCGTCCACCGCGGCTCGGATCGTCGTCAACGTGCACAGGTCGGACGTGGCGACCAAACCGCCGCCGGTGCCCAAGGACGTAGTGGCGCGGGTCTTCGAGTCCGAGACGGTGCGTATCAAGATCCCGCTCACCGGGATCGACGTGGACGGCGACGGCGTGACCCTGCTCGGCCTGGGCGACACCAGCCCCACCCGCGGGGTGGTGACCAAGGTCGGTGCGGACTACCTGGAGTACCAGGCGCTGCCGGGCGAGCTCGGCACCGACACCTTCACCTACGCGGTCGAGGACTGGACCGGTCAGCGCGCCGTGGCTACCGTCCAGGTCGGTATCGTGCCGCGGTCCGCCGACGAGGCCGCCGTCGTGGCCCGCGACGACGAGGTGACCGTGCGTCCCGGTACCACCGTCGAGGTCGCGGTGCTGGCCAACGACATCAACTCCGGCGGCGGCGACCTGTCGCTGGACCCCGACCTCAACGTCTCCGGCGACCCGGGCACGGGCAGCGCGACCGTCAAGGGCGGGATGGTCGAGGTGCAGGCCACGGCCCCGGGCGTCCTCCAGGTGCAGTACACCGCCCGCAACGACCGCGGTGGGCAGGGCTCGGCGGTGCTCACCGTGACCGTGGCCGCCGACGCGCCGGTGCTGCCGCCGATCGCCAAGGACGTCGTCGTGCCCGCCGAGGAGACCATCGGCCGCACCCAGGTCCAGGTGGACGTCATGGCCGTGGCCCGCAACCCGTCGGGCCCGCTGTCCGAGCTGGAGGTGGTGGTGCCGCAGTCGTCGGCCCGCACCGCCTCGGTGACCGCGGACGGCAAGAAGGTGCTGGTCACCCTGACCGAGACCACCCAGGTGGTCGCCTACCAGCTGGTCAACACCCGGGACCGCGACGCCAACGCCTACGCCTTCATCACGGTGCCTGCGCTGGGTTTCTTCCCGCCCGCGCTGCGCCCCAACGCCAAGGAGCTGAAGGTCGGGTCGGGGCAGTCGATCGATATCGACCTGGACGAGCAGGTGCAGGTCGCCCCGGGGCGCAAGCCTTCGCTGCTCGACGAGGCTCCGCTCAAGGCCGCCAAGGGCCAGGTCGCCGCCGTGAGCTCCCGCACGGTCCGGTTCACCGCCGACGAGGGCTACTCCGGTCCGGCCTCGGTGACGGTGCGGGTCACCGACTCCACCGGCAAGAGCGACGCCGACGCCCGTGAGGCGACGATCACGCTGCCGATCACGGTCTACGCCTCGGACCTGCACCCGCCGACCTTCGTCGCGACCACCGTCGCCGTCGGCCCCGGCGACGACCCGGTCGCGGTCGACCTCAACGCGTTCATGAAGACCCCGGAGGGCAACAAGCCGGAGGACGGGGCGTACACCTTCGCCATGTCCGGCGCGGCCCCGGCCGGGTTCACCACGACGCTGGACGGTTCCCGGCTGGCGGTCAGCGCCGCGGCGACCACCCCGAAGGGCACCACCGGGTGGCTGACGCTGACCGTCGGCTACGGCCAGACCGGCTCGATGGACGTCACCATGCCGTTGAAGGTGGTGGCCAGCACCCGGCCGCTGGCCCGGGTCATGGACCGGTCGCTGAGCGACGGCCAGGCCGGTCAGTCCCGGACCGTCGACGTGCTCGCCGACGCCTTCGACCCGTTCGCGGTGTCGGGTGGGCAGGGCGGGGGACTGACCGTCGTGGGTGCGGTCGTGGAGACGCCGGACGCCGGTACCGCGTCGTTCGACGGCCGGTCCGTGACGGTGCGTCCGGAAGACGACTTCGTCGGCGCCATGGTCACCCGGTTCGTCGTGCAGGACGTGACCCGCGACCCTGACCGCCAGGTGGAGGCCCGCATCACCCTCCAGGTGGCGGCGGTCCCGGCCGCCCCGGCGGCCCCGCGGGTGGTGGGGATCGGCAACCAGGCGGTGGTGCTGGCCTGGAACGCTCCCGATGCGCGCGGCGCCGCGATCACCGGCTACCGGGTCACGGCCAGCCCCGGCGGCAAGCAGGTGGCCTGCCCGTCGACCACCTGCACCGTCGACGGTCTGACCAACGGCACGTCGTACACGTTCACCGTGGCCGCGCAGAACGCGGTGGGCTGGTCCCCGGAGAGCCCGTCCTCGGCCTCTGCCGCGCCTGACGCGGTGCCCGACACACCGGCGGCACCGACCGTCGTCGGCGGTGACAAGAGCGTGGACGTCAGCTGGTCGGCCCCGGCGAACAACGGGTCGCCGATCAAGTCCTACGAGCTGAGGATCTCCCCGCCGCCCGAGGACCCGAGGTATCCGTCGACGATCCGGGCGACCACCACGCGGGCGCAGTTCGACGGGCTGACCAACGGACTTTCGTACACGGTGCAGGTGCGGGCGTACAACGATGCGTCGGATCCCAGCCTGTGGAGCGAGTGGTCCGGTCCGGCGGTGCCAGCCGGGGTGCCCAACGCCCCGGGAGGGCTGGCGGTCGCGCCCGCCAACGCCGGTCAGCTCCAGCTGACCTGGCAGGCCCCGTCGAACAACGGTGCGCCGCTGGAGTCGTACCAGCTGACGGTCGACAGTGCCGGGGGCGCGTCGCGGAGCTTCGCCCCGGCGGCCAACGCGACGAGCTACACCGTGGACGCGGAGAACGGTGTCCAGTACACCTTCACCCTGCGGGCCTCGAACGCGGTCGGGCTGTCGGCCTCGGCGACCGTCCAGGGCTCGACCTTCGGCGTGCCGGAGGCACCCCAGGTGACCTCGGTGGTCGGGCAGGTGGGCGGTGCCTACGGCAACGGCACGGCCCAGGTGGTCCTGTCGCCGCGGGGCGACGGCGGTTCGCCGATCACGTACTACAACCTCCGGGACAGCAACGAGCGGCTCTCCACGACGACCAGCACCGAGACGACCATCAGCGGTCTGATGGGTGGCCAGGCCGTCTCGGTCCAGGCCCAGGCCTGCAACTCGCGGGGCTGCGGGATCTGGTCGGGCAGGACGTCGGCGTCGCCGCAGCCGCAGACCAGGCCTGGGTCCGTCAACCTCAGCCTGGACGTCACCTCCGACGCCGCTGGTCAGCCCGTCCAGGCGCAGGCCAGCTGGTCGATACCGGCACAGGACGCGGTGTTCTGGGCGGGCGGGTCCGACCGCCAGTACCGGGTGCGGTGGTCCGTCGACGGCCAGACAGTCTCCGAGACCACGACTACGACCCGCAATGCCCAGCTGACCCAGGGCCTGCCGGTGCTGAGCGAAGGCAGGCCGTCGGCGAATATCACCGTCACGGTGACCGCCACGACCTCGGTCGGTGCTGGTGAGCCCGAGCAGCGGGACTGGACCGTGAGCTGGGTCGCCGGGCCCGCCGCCCCGGCCAACCTGCGCGTCGTCATCACCGACGGGAACGTGTTCACCGGTACCTGGAACCGGGTCGATGGTGCGGTGCGCTACGAGTGGACGGTGTACCGGACCGACGGTGAGGTGACCCGCTCGGGCTCGACCACGGATATGTCCGGATCGGCCACCGTGGAGCACGGTGCCAACAACAGGGTGATCTTCCAGGTCCGTGCGGTGGGGGCAGACGGGCGCACATCCAGCTGGACCTCGGTCCAGGCCTACCCCCAATAAGGAGCTGCAGTGACACCGGAGCAGAGTCAGTGGTTCGCCGAGACGTTCGACGCCCTCGTCGCCAATGTCGGCCAGGTGCTGCTCGGCAAGGAGCCCGTGGTGCGCCTGGTGCTCACCGCGATGCTCGCCGAGGGTCATGTGCTGCTGGAGGACGCCCCCGGTACGGGCAAGACCTCCCTGGCCAAGGCCATCGCCGCGACCGTCCAGGGCAGCCACCACCGCATCCAGTTCACCCCGGACCTGCTGCCGTCCGACGTCACCGGGGTCACCATCTACGACCAGTCCGCCCGCCGCTTCCAGTTCCACCCCGGCCCGGTGTTCGCCTCGGTGGTGCTGGCCGACGAGATCAACCGGGCCTCGCCCAAGACGCAGGCCGCGCTGCTGGAGGTGATGGAGGAGGGCAACGTCACCGTCGACGGGGTCACCCACCCGGTGGGCCGCCCGTTCGTGGTCCTGGCCACGCAGAACCCGATCGAGCAGGCCGGTACCTACCGGCTGCCCGAGGCCCAGGTGGACCGCTTCCTGGTGAAGACCTCGCTGGGCTACCCGGACCGGGACGCGACGCTGGAGATCCTGGCCGGGGCCAAGGACCGCACCATCGGCCTGCAGCCGAAGATCAGCACCGAGTCGGTCGGCACCATGGCCGATATGGCCAAGGAGGTGTTCATCGACGAGGCGGTGCTGGACTACGTCGCCCGGCTGGTCGAGGCCACCCGGGACGACCCGCAGACGGCGCTGGGCTCGTCGGTGCGCGGCGGGATGGCCCTGGTGCGCTGCGCCAAGGTGTGGGCCGCGGCTGAGGGCCGGGAGTACGTCGTGCCCGACGACATCAAGGCCCTGGCCCAGCCGGTGCTGGCGCACCGGCTGATCGTCGAGGCCGAGGCGGAGTTCTCCGGGGTCACCCAGGCCCAGATCCTCGCCAGGGTGCTGGAGCGGGTCACCCCGCCGGTCGCAGGGCGCTGAGGAGCCGGGCGTGCGGATCACAGTCTCCCCGCTCGGCTGGGGCATCGCGGCGGTCGGCCTGGTCGCCGCGATCGTCGGCCGACGGGCCGGGTGGGTCGAGCTGGCGGCCGTCGGCGTCGGCTGCCTGCTGCTGGTCCTGGCCGGGCTGGTGATGGCCTGGGGCCGCGGCCGGTACGAGGTGCGCCTCGAGCTGGCCGAACGGCGGGTGCCGGTGGGCCAGCCGGTCGTGGCCCGGCTGGAGACCACCGCGGTCCGCCGTTCTCTGCCAGCCCGGGTCGACCTGCCGGTGGGACCCCAGACCGTCGCGATGTGGCTGCCGTCGCTGGCCGCGGGGGCCAGCCACGACGTGCTGTTCCCCGTGCCCACCGACCACCGGGCCGTGGTGCCCGTCGGTCCGGCGTCGATCCGCCGGGGCGACCCGCTGGGCCTGATCAGCCGGGACCAGCAGTTCACCGACGTCCTCGAGCTGCTGGTGCACCCCCGGGTCGTGGGCCTGGCCGATGTGCGGTCGGGCCTGCTGCGTGATCTGGAGGGCCAGGCCACCCGCGAGCTGTCCGACGCCGACCTGTCTTTCCACGCCCTGCGCGAGTACGCCCCCGGCGACGACCGTCGGATGATCCACTGGCGCACGTCGGCCCGCACCGGCACGCTCATGGTGCGCCAGTTCGAGGACACCCGGCGTACCCGCACCACGGTCGCGCTGGCGACGTCCGCGGCCGACTACGCCGATCCGGACGAGTTCGAGATGGCCGTCTCGGTGGCGGCGTCGCTGGCGCTGCACGTGCTGCGCGACGAGCGCGAGCTGACCTTCCTGGCCGGTGCCCGACGCCTGACCGCGGTGATCCCGTCGAGCCTGCTCGACGAGTGTGCCAGGCTGGGCACCGGCCCGGACGGCACCCGCACCGCGGACCTGCCGCACCGGGTGGCCGCCGAGCCGGCCACATCGTCGGTGGCCTTCCTGGTCGGCGGCTCGACGGCGTCGGCGGACGAGCGCCGGGCGGCGGTGCGGCACGTCCCGGCCGGGCTGCGCGTCGTGGCCGTGGCGTGCGCCGCCGACGCGACGGTCGAGGTGCGCCAGGACGGCCTGGCCTCGCTGGCGAAGATCGGCGCGCTGGAGGACCTGCCGCGCCTGATGCACCGGGTGGTCCTGTGACCGCCCCGACGCCGCGCCGGGCGCTCCGCGCCAGTCGCACCGCGGTCGGCCAGCGTCGTGCCGTCGTCGACGTGGTGGTCCTGGTGGCCCTCCTGGCGCTGGCGGCCGTTCCGCTGCTGCCGGTGTACGGCGGGTCCGCGGCGGTGCCCGCGCTGGCCGTCGGGCTGGTCGCCGGGACGGCCCTGGCCGTGGTCGGCGCCTGGGGCCGTTGGGCGGCCTGGCTGGTCACGGTCGTCGCGGTGCTGCTCGTCGTGATCCTCGGCACGCCGCTGACCGGTGCGCCGACGCTGGCCGGGCTGCTGCCCACACCGGGCGGTGCCGGTCAGGTGCTGACGGCGTCCTTCACCACCTGGAAGGACGCGCTGACCCTGGACCCGCCGCTGGGTGGTACGGGCGACGTCCTGCTGGCGCCCTTCCTGCTGACCTTCCTCGGGGCGCTGGTCGCCCTCACCCTGGCGCTGCGCACCCGGCGGACGGTCGGCGCGCTGGCCGGGGTCGTGGTGCTCGTCGTCTCTGGTGTCGCGGCGCTGCTCGGCACGGCCACCCAGCCGGTGCCGCCGCTGGTCACCGGGACGGTCCTGGTCGCGGTGCTGCTGACCTGGGCCTCGCTGCGCGCCGGGTCGGGAGTGCGCCGCCGCCCGGCGTCAGCCGGGGCGCTGCTCGGGCTGGTCGTGGTCGGGGCGCTGCTCCTGGCGCCGGTGACCGCGGGCGAGCCCCGGTTCGTGCTGCGCGACCATGTGGTACCGCCGTTCGACCCGACGGCCCACCCTA
This sequence comes from Micrococcales bacterium, assembly GCA_009777345.1. Lineage (GTDB taxonomy): Bacteria > Actinomycetota > Actinomycetes > Actinomycetales > Cellulomonadaceae > Cellulomonas. The sequence continues at coordinate 17,301 of WRMB01000014.1, forward strand.
GCCCGCTGGCCGCGTTCCGCTCCTACGTCAAGGCCGACGACGAGGTGCTGTTCACCGTCAAGGGCCTGCCCGAGGGCGCCCGGGTCCGGCTGGCCGTCATGGACCGGTACGACGGCATGGTCTGGAACGTCGCCGGCGGCCGGGCGGCACAGGGCAGCGGCGAGTTCCGCCGGGTCGGCAGCGCCGTCGCCACCGCCGACGAGGGGGTGGAGGCCGAGGTCACCTTCACCATCGAGGGCCTGTCCGATATGGGCTCGTCCAAGGTGTGGCTGCCGACCGTCGGTTCGGCGACGTCTTTCGACCTCGACCAGAGCGTGGCCCGTGACCTGCGCTACAACGACGCGACCGGGGCCGCGGTGCTGACCTCCGGGGTGCGACCGGGCCTGACGTACACCGAACGGGTCGTGGTCGCGAACCTCGACATGCGGGACTCCGATATCGGCACCGCCCGGTCCGCCGATGTCGTGCTGCCCGACGACACCGGGGTGTCGGGGGCGCTGTCCCGGCAGGCGGCGTCGATCGCCCAGGACGCCACCACGCCCGTCGGCCAGGCCCGGGCGCTGGCCTCCTGGTTGTCCGAGAACGGCTACTTCAGCCACGGGCTGGACGGGGAGCACCCGTCGCTGCCCGGTCACGGCGCGGCACGGATGAGCCGCCTGCTGGACGCCCCGCCCATGGTCGGCGACGGCGAGCAGTACGCCTCGGCCCTGGCTCTGATGGCCCGGTCGATGAACCTGCGGGCCCGGGTGGTCATCGGTTTCGTCCCGGGAGCCGGGGACGCCGAGACCGCCGCCCAGGCCGAGGCGAAGGTGACCGACGGAGTGATCGAGGTGCGCGGCAAGGACGTGCAGGCCTGGGTCGAGATCGCCTTCGCCGGGATCGGCTGGGTAGCGTTCGACGCTACGCCGCCGACGTCGCGGCAGGCCACCGAGCAGGAGGAAGAGCAGCAGACGCACTCCCAGCCGCAGGTCCTGCAGCCGCCGGTGCAGCCGCCGGTACCGCAGACCGAACCCGACGACGACGCCCGCCCGCCGCAGACCGACAGCCCGGACGCCGCCCGGCAGGGCTCGGGCTGGGTGCGTGTCCTGACGCGGGTCGGCGGCGGGCTCGGCCTGCTGCTGCTGCTGGCCTCCCCGGTGCTGGCGGTGCTCGGGGCCAAGTACCGGCGCCTGCAGCGCCGACGGCGGGCCGCGGACCCGGTCGAAGCGGTGACCGGCGGCTGGGCCGAGCTGGTCGACGCCGCCGTGGACCTGCGCTGGACGCCGTCGCCGGTGGACACCCGCCGGGAGTCGGCTGCCGTGATCGGTGCTGTCGCGGGCGGTGCCGGTGCGGACGACCCGGCGCTGCCCGTCCGGCTGGGCGACCTGGCGGTGCGGGCCGACCGGGCGGCTTTCGCCCCGTCGCCACCGTCGCCCGACCAGGCGGAGCAGTACTGGTCGGACGTAGACGAGACCCGCCAGTCCCTCTGGCACGCCGTCCCGTGGCGGACCAGGATGGCTGGGCGGGTATCGCTCAGGTCTTTGCGCACCCGTCGACCCGGTGACCGCCGGGCTGCGGCGCCCGTCGGGAGGAGAGAACGTTGAACGGTCCGAGCGAACCGGCCCCTATGGGGTGGCGGTTCATCGCGAGGATGGCCGATCTGAGCCTGGTCGTGGTCCCGGCGCTGCTGATCGGGCTGGTCGTGCCCAGCGGTCACGGCGCCGACGTCCTCCTGGGACTGGGCACCGCGGTGACGGTGGTCCTGGTCCAGCTGGTGCTCCAGGCCCGGCGAGGCTGGACGGTCGGCCAGTGGGCGGTGGGCCTGCGCCTGGTCGACCACGAGACCGGCGAGCCGGTCGGCATCGACCGGGCCCTGCTGCGGGCGCTCGTCGTCGCGGTGGGTTCGCTGGCCTTCGTGGTGGGCGGGCTGGTCGTGCTGGCCTCGCCGCTGTTCGACAAGTCGGGCCGCCGCCGGGGCTGGCACGACGAGGTCATCGACGCCGATGTGATCTACCTGCCCGAAGGGCGGCCAGCCGACCGGCCGAAGACTGCCACCAAGGTCACCGGTCTGGCGGCACCGGAGGTTGCCCCGGCCGCCCCGGTCGTGGGGGTCCAGCCCGGCGGCGAGGACGCGCCGGTGCTCGCCTTCGGCCTGATGCCCGAGCTGGAGCGGACCCGGCGGTCGGCGGCCCGCACCGACGTGGCCTGGGACGACGAGGAGACCTACCGGCCGATGACCGCCGACCTGGAGCTGTCCGACGGTTCGGCGCACGAGGTCCAGGGCGTCGTGCTCGTCGGCCGTAACCCGATCGCCGGACCGGGCCAGACCGGACTGCGCCTGGCCGACCGGGAACGTTCGGTGTCCCGCACCCACCTGCGGCTGACGGTCGGTCCGATCGCCGTGTGGGTCGAAGACCTGGACACGGTGAACGGGACGGTCGTGCACCTGCCGGACGGGACCGAGGAGGCCTGCGAACCCGGCCGTCCGGTGCAGCTGCCGGTCGGTTCGGTGGTCAGCATCGGCGACGCCTGGATCCGGTTGGGCGCGGTCAGCGGCGAGCCTGTGTTCCCCGAGAGCACCTCGAAGCGGTAGTCCCGCCACCCTTGGTGGGCGCGGTGGCGAACGAGCCCGTTCGCCTCGGTCGGGTGTAGTCTGCTGCTCGTGCCGGTGCGCCTGCTCCTTGGTCGCCGCGACGAGGCCCTCTAGAAGAGGCCGGACCCTCGTCGCGGAGGTCTGACCTGCCCGGCCCCACCTCCCTGCGTGCCACGAGGACCAGACCATCATGACCTTCCAGACCTACCCGAACGCCCAGACCCCGTCCGGGATGCCGGTGCACAAGTACCGGCCGTTCCACGAGCAGATCACCGTCGAGCTGCCCGACCGCACCTGGCCGGACCGCCGCATCACCGCGGCGCCGCGGTGGTGCGCCGTCGACCTGCGCGACGGCAACCAGGCCCTGATCGAGCCGATGGACTCCGCCCGCAAGCTCGAGATGTTCGACCTGCTGGTCCAGATGGGCTACAAGGAGATCGAGGTCGGTTTCCCGGCCGCGTCGCAGACGGACTTCGACTTCGTCCGCAGGCTCATCGAAGAAGGCCGGATCCCTGACGACGTCGTCATCCAGGCACTGACCCAGGCCCGCGAGCACCTCATCGAACGCACCTTCGAGGCCGTCGCCGGGGCGAAACGGGCCATCGTCCACCTGTACAACTCCACGTCGGTGCTGCAACGGGCTGTGGTGTTCCGGGCCGACGAGGACCAGATTGCCGACCTGGCCGTCTCCGGCGCCCGGCTGTGCAAGAAGTACGCCGAGCTGGTCCCGGACACCGAGGTGATCTACGAGTACAGCCCCGAGTCGTACACCGGCACCGAGCTGGAGTACGCCGTGCGGGTGTGCAACGCGGTGCTCGACGAGTGGCAGCCGACCCCGGACCGCCCGGTGATCGTCAACCTGCCCGCCACGGTCGAGATGGCCACGCCCAACGTCTACGCCGACTCTGTCGAGTGGATGAGCCGCCGCCTGCACTACCGCGACTGCGTGGTGCTGTCGCTGCACCCGCACAACGACCGCGGCACCGCGGTGGCCGCCGCCGAGTTGGGCTACCTGGCCGGGGCCGACCGGATCGAAGGCTGCCTGTTCGGTAACGGGGAGCGCACCGGGAACGTCGACCTGGTCACCCTGGGGCTGAACCTGTTCAGCCAGGGCATCGACCCGCAGATCGACTTTTCCGACCTGCCGCACGTGCGTTCGGTGGTCGAGAAGTGCAACCAGCTGCCCGTCGGCGAGCGGGTGCCCTACGGCGGCGACCTGGTGTTCACCGCCTTCTCCGGATCGCACCAGGACGCGATCAAGAAGGGCCTGGAGGCGATGGAGGCGCAGTCGGCCAAGACCGGTGTCGCCATCGACGACATGGTCTGGGCGGTGCCCTACCTGCCGGTCGACCCGCGTGACGTGGGGCGCACCTACGACGCGATCATCCGGGTGAACTCCCAGTCCGGCAAGGGCGGGGTCTCCTACCTGATGAAGACGGAGAAGCACCTCGACCTGCCGCGCCGTCTGCAGATCGAGTTCGCCCAGGCCGTGCAGCGGCACACCGACACGACAGGCGCCGAGGTCACCGCTGACGACCTGTGGCGGATCTTCGTCGACGAGTACCTGCCGGTCGAGAGCACCGACCTCCCGGTCGCAGGAGCCGACCCGCTGCGGACCTGGGGCCGGTTCCAGCTGCGGGCCACCCGGGCCAAGAGCCGGCAGGGCGACGAGGACACGCTGAAGGCCGAGCTGCTCGACGACGGCGTCCCGGTCACGGTCCGGGGCACCGGCAACGGCCCGGTCGCCGCCTTCGTCGACGCCCTGTCCGGTATCGGCGTGGACGTCGCGGTGCTCGACTACGCCGAGCACGCCCTGTCGTCCGGCGGCGACGCGACCGCCGCGGCCTACGTGGAGTGCACCATCGGCGGCGACGTCCTGTGGGGTGTAGGTATCGACCCGTCGATCACCACAGCCTCGCTCAAGGCGGTCGTCTCGGCCGTGAACCGTTCGATGCGCTGACCCTCCCCACTGTCCTCACTCGTCCCTCGGTAGGGGAAGATGGAGCCATGACGGTCTACCGGGACTCGGGGGTGGTGCTGCGGACGCACCCGTTGGGGGAGTCGGACCGGATCGTCACCCTGCTGACCCGGGAGCACGGCAAGGTGCGGACGGTAGCCAAGGGGGTGCGGCGGACCACGTCGCGGTTCGGGGCGCGGCTGGAGCCGTTCATGTGGGTGGACCTGCAGCTGGCCACCGGGCGGACGTTCGACGTCGTGGCCCAGGCCGAGCTGGCCGGGGCGTACGGTCGGGCCATCAGTGCCGACTATGAGCTGTTCACCGTCGGCCAGGTGATGCTGGAGACGGCGGACCGGCTGGTCGCCGCCGAGCAGGAACCCGCCCTGGCCCACTTCCGGCTGCTGCTCGGTGCGGTGCACGCCCTGGCCGACCGGGCCCACCCGCCGGGTCTGCTGCTGGACTCGTACCTGCTGCGGGCCCTGGCGGTGGCTGGCTGGGCGCCGAGCTTTGTCGACTGTGCCCGGTGCGGTGCGCCCGGTCCGCACCGGGCCTTCAGCGCCCCGATGGGCGGGGCGGTGTGCGCGGCCTGCCGTCCGCCGGGGTCGACGGCCCCGGCGCCGGAGACGTTCGGGCTGCTCGCGGCGCTGCTGTCCGGCGACTGGGCGGCGGCCGAGGCCTCGCAGGCCCGGCACCGCACCCAGGCGCGGGGTCTGGTCGCGGCCTACAGCCAGTACCACGTGGAGCACCGGCTGCGGTCGCTGCCGATGGTCGAGCGGGTCTGACGGCCATGATCGGATCGAACAGCCCTGTACCGCCGCCGCACCCCTCGGGTGCCCGGCCGCCTGCTCTGCCGTCGGCGTTGGTGCCGCGGCACGTCGCCGTGGTCATGGACGGCAACGGACGCTGGGCCAACGCCCAGGGGCTGCCGCGCACCGCGGGGCACGCCGCGGGGGAGGCCAGCCTCATCGAGGTGGTGGCCGGGGCCATCGAGATCGGGGTGAGGTATGTCTCGGCCTACGCGTTCTCCACGGAGAACTGGTCGCGGTCGCCCGACGAGGTCAAGTTCCTCATGGGTTTCTCCCGGGACGTGCTGCGGCGCCGGCGGGACCTGCTGCACTCCTGGGGGGTGCGGGTGCGCTGGGCCGGTCGTCGGCCCCGGCTGTGGCGGTCGGTGGTCGCCGAGCTGGAGACGGCCGAACGGCTCACCGTCGACAACGACGTGTGCACCCTGACGATGTGCGTCAACTACGGCGGTCGGGCGGAGATCGCCGACGCGGCCCGGACGGTCGCCCAGCTGGCCGCCGCCGGGCGGCTGAACCCGGACCGGGTCGGCGAACGCACCCTGGCCCGTTACCTGGACGAACCAGACCTGCCCGACGTCGACCTGTTCTGGCGTACCGGCGGGGAGCAGCGGATCTCGAACTTCATGGTCTGGCAGTCCGCCTACGCCGAGCTGGTGTTCAGCGACGAACCGTGGCCGGAGGTGGACCGGCGGCACCTGTGGGCCGCTGTCGAGACCTACGCCCGCCGCGACCGGCGCTACGGCACCGCCGTGGACCGGCCGACCACGTCCTGAGGCTCGACCACGGCCCGGGTCCGGCGGCGGGCCAGCCCGACGACCCCGATCGCCAGCCCGACGAGCAGTGCCGCGGCGCTCCACCAGGACCGGGTGGCGGCCCACAGCGCGCCGAACCCGACGGTGCTCCAGACCGCTGTCCAGAGCGCGCTGCCGACCAGCGAGGCGACGGTGAACCGCGGGTAGGGCATCCGGACGAGCCCCGCCGCCACCAGGACCGCCGTGGTCAGACCGACCACGGGGTAGGTCACCGCCACTCCGACCGGCCCCCAGCGGTGGACCAGCCGGGTGCCGTGCTGCCCCCGCGGGGAGCTCGACCGGGCCTCGATCCTGTCCAGCAGACCGAGCCACCAGCGAGGCCCGATCCGGCGTTCGGTCTCCAGCTGGGCCCCGGCCGACACGGCGCGGCCGAGCCAGTACGTGCCGTGCGACCGGAACATCACGCTGACGTAGAGGGCGATGACGACGAGCCAGAAAGGCCACCCGTCCATCCCGTAGGCTGCCGGATCCACGCTCCGATGGTACCCGTCGGTGAGGTATACCTAACTGACGCCGTGTCAGTTCGGTCGGGAGGCGATCACCGGGCTGGCGCTGTCGGTGGTCGCAGTCGCCGGTAGGCTTGCTTCGGGACCCGACACCAGGAGTGAACAGCAACCGTGGCCGCCTCACGTCTCGACAACGTCATCGCCCTCGCCAAGCGTCGGGGTTTCGTCTTCCCCTCCGGGGAGATCTACGGCGGCACCCGGTCCGCCTGGGACTACGGACCGCTCGGCACCGAGCTCAAGGACGCGATCAAGCGGCAGTGGTGGCAGGCGACGGTGACAGCCCGGGACGACGTCGTCGGCCTGGACTCCGCCGTCATCCTGCCCCGGCAGGTCTGGGTGGCCTCTGGTCACGTCGGGGTGTTCACCGACCCGCTCACCGAGTGCCTGTCCTGCCACAAGCGGTTCCGCGGCGACCAGCTGGTCGACGAGTTCACCGAGCGCAAGGGCCGCCAGCCGGAGGGCGGGCTGGCCGAGGTGCCGTGCCCCTCGTGCGGTACCCGGGGCCAGTGGACCGAACCGCGCGACTTCAACATGATGCTCAAGACCTACCTCGGGCCCGTCGATGACGCCTCCGGCCTGCACTACCTGCGTCCGGAGACCGCCCAGGGCATCTTCGTCAACTTCGCGCAGGTGACCGCCTCGGCCCGTATGCGGGTGCCGTTCGGTATCGGCCAGATCGGCAAGTCGTTCCGCAACGAGATCACCCCGGGCAACTTCATCTTCCGCACCCGGGAGTTCGAGCAGATGGAGATGGAGTTCTTCGTCGAGCCCGGCACCGACGAAGAATGGCACCAGTACTGGATCGACACCCGCACCCAGTGGTACGTCGACCTGGGTATAGACCGGGACAACCTGCGGCACTACGAGCACCCGGAAGAAAAGCTCTCCCACTACTCCAAGCGCACCGTCGACATCGAGTACCGGTTCGGCTTCGCCGGGAACGAGTGGGGCGAGCTGGAGGGCATCGCCAACCGCACCGACTTCGACCTGGGCACCCACGCCGAGCACTCCGGCAAGGACCTGACCTACCGCGACCCGGTGACGGGCGCGGTGTACCTGCCGTACGTCGTCGAACCAGCGGCGGGCCTGACCCGGTCGCTGATGGCGTTCCTGGTCGACGCCTACGACGAGCAGGAGGTCCCCACCGCCAAGGGCGGCACCGAGGTGCGCACCGTGCTGCGCCTGGACCAGCGCCTGGCCCCGGTGAAGACCGCGGTGCTGCCCCTGAGCAAGCACGCCGACCTGTCGCCACCGGCCCGGGCGCTGGCCGCCGAGCTGCGCGGATCGTGGAACGTCGACTACGACGAGACCCAGTCGATCGGCCGCCGCTACCGTCGGCAGGACGAGATCGGCACGCCGTTCTGCGTCACCGTGGACTTCGACACCCTCGACGACCAGGCCGTCACCGTCCGTCACCGCGACGAGATGACCCAGGAGCGGGTCGGGCTGGACCAGGTGCGCGGCTACCTGGCGCAGCACCTGGTCGGCGCCTGAGCGCGGTGGCCCAGCCTGCGGTACCGGCGCCCATGACCACCCTGTCCTCCAGCCTCGCCAGACCGTCAGCGGTGCGGCCGCTGCGGATCGGCCCGATCGAGGTGGTCACGCCCGTGGTGCTGGCCCCGATGGCCGGGGTGACCAACGCCGCGTTCCGGCGGCTGTGCCGGGAGCAGGGCGCCGGGCTGTGCGTGGCGGAGATGGTGACCAGCCGGGCCCTGGTCGAGCGCAATCCCGAGGCGCTGCGGATCGTCACCGCCGCCCCGGACGAGCCGGTCCGGTCGGTGCAGGTCTACGGCGTGGACCCGGCGACCGTCGCCGCCGCGGTGCGGATCCTGGTCGAGGAGGACCGCGCGGACCACGTCGACCTCAATTTTGGCTGCCCGGTGCCCAAGGTGACGCGGCGGGGCGGGGGAGCGGCGCTGCCCTGGAAGCGGACCCTGTTCGCCAGTATCGTCACGGCCGCGGTCGGGGCGGCCCGACCGGCTGGCGTCCCGGTCACGGTGAAGATACGCACCGGTATCGACGACGAGCACCTGACATACCTCGAAGCGGGCCTGACCGCGCAGGACGCCGGGGTGGCCGCGGTCACGCTGCACGGCCGCACGGCCGCCCAGCACTACGCCGGTCGCGCCGACTGGGACGCCATCGCCGCGCTGAGGCAGGCGCTGGACGTCCCCGTGCTGGGCAACGGCGATATCTGGAGCGCCGAGGACGCCCTGGCGATGGTCGCGCACACCGGGTGCGACGGGGTGGTCGTGGGCCGGGGCTGCCAGGGCCGTCCGTGGCTGTTCGCCGATCTGGCCGCCGCGTTCGCGGGTCGTCCGCAACGGGTGCGGCCGGGCCTGCGCGAGGTCGCGGCGACGATCCAGCGGCATGCCAGGCTCATGGTCGAAGCCTTCCCGTCCGAGGACAAGGCGCTGCGCGACCTGCGCAAGCACATGGCCTGGTACCTCAAGGGCTATGTCGTGGGCGGGCCGATGCGGGCCGCCCTGGCCCGCGTGTCCAGCCTGGTCGAGCTGGACGACCGGCTGGCCCAGCTCGATCTCGACCAGCCCTATCCGGGCCCGGCCGCGGAAGGTCCGCGCGGCCGGACCGGTGCCCCCCGGCGCCCGGCCCTGCCCGACGGCTGGCTGGACTCGCGCGAGCTGTCGCAGGAGTTCGAGGCGGGGCTGCGCGAGGCCGAGCTGTCCGTCTCGGGTGGCTAGCGCGCCCGGGCGAAAACAGCGCAGCCGCACAGGTGGCGCCGGAGACGGGTTTTCCGGACGGAATACGACTAACCGTCGCCTGGCTGGTGCCAGCGCGTTCTGCGGTGTCTGGGCGGCGCGTCCTGATACCTGTAGATAGTAGTGGTCTGCGTCATGCGCCACGGAGCCCTGCAGAGCCGGGCAGCGTTTGCAGGAGCTGAAAGGAATTGCTACGTTTCACAAGACAACCGCAAAGCCGTGCTCCATTGTCCGGCTTGGTCCGGATTGTCCGTAGGCGACGACGAAGGGAAATATTTCCGATGCGCAGGATCATGCAGACAGCGATCGCGGCCACTACGGTCGCGCTGCTCGCGACGGCGTGCGGCGGCAGCGGTTCGGGTGGGTCGACGGGCAAGGCCACCGAGACCGCTCCCGTACGCGGCAGCCAGGATCTGGTCATCTGGACCGACGAGGTCAAGCTGCCGGCGATCAAGGCCGTCGCCGACGAGTTCGGCAAGGCGAACGGCATCACCGTCGACGTCCAGGCGGTCGTCAACACCCGCGCTGACTTCATCACCGCGAACCAGGCCGGCAATGGTCCGGACATTGTCGTGGGTGCCCACGACTGGCTCGGTCAGCTGGTCGCCAACGGTTCGGTCGACCCCGTCCAGCTCTCGGCGGACACCATTGCGATGTACTCGGACAAGTCGGTCCAGGCCGTCACCTACGACGGCCAGGTCTACGGCGTCCCGTACTCGATCGAGACGCTGGCGCTGTTCTGCAACAAGTCGGCGGTCGGCGACCAGGCGTTCGCCACGCTCGACGACGCTGTCGCCGCGGGCCAGGCCGCCAAGGACGCCGGGAAGGTCGAGTCCGCGCTGAACGTGCCGGTGGGCATCGCGGGTGACCCGTACCACATGCAGCCGCTGTACACCTCGGCCGGCGGTTACCTGTTCGGTACCACCGACGACGGTTCGCACAACCCTGACGACCTCGGTGTGGGTACCGCGGCGGGGATCAAGGCCGGCCAGAAGATCAGCGCGCTGGGCCAGGCCGGGGTGCTGTCGACCGCGATCACCGCGGACAACGCGATCGGGCTGTTCGCGGCCGGCAAGGCTGGCTGCCTGGTCTCCGGGCCGTGGGCGCTGTCCGACGTGCGCAAGGGTCTGGGCGACGACGGCTACACCCTGATGCCGATCCCGGGCTTCGCGGGGATGGACCCGGCCGAGCCGTTCGCCGGGGTGAACTCGTTCTTCATCGCCTCCAACGGCAAGAACAAGAACTTCGCCCAGGCGTTCGTCACCGGTACCACCAGCGGGGGTCTCAACACCGTCGAGGCGATGACCACCCTGTTCGAGGCGGAGAACCGGCCTCCGGCGATGACCGAGGTCCGTGAAGCGGTCGCGGTCGCGAACCCCGACGTGGAGACCTTCGCCGCGGCGGCGGACGCCGCGGCTCCGATGCCGGCCATCCCGGCGATGGACCAGGTGTGGACCCCGCTGGGTGTGGCCTACGCGAATATCGTCGGCGGTGCCGACGCCGCTACCGAGATGACGAAGGCCGCCGAGACCATCACAGCGGCCGTCGCCAAGTCTTGATCCCTCGACCCGCGGGGGGCCCGGTCGACCGGGCCCCCCGTGTGGTCTGCCCCGTCGAGGAGCAGCGCCGTGACCATCACCGACAAGCTGCGGACCCCCACCGACGGCCCTCCGGCCCGGCGGCGGCGACCACCGGCCTCCACCGGTGTCTACGTGGTCAAGGTCGTCGGGCTCACGCTGATCGCCGCCACGCTCGTCTCGGTGCTGCCGACGGTCGTGGCGACCGGGCAGTGGGGCTTCCTGGCCGTCTTCGTCGCGGTCGCGGCCCTGCTGGTCGCGGTCTACTCAACCAGGCGGGCCGTCCCGGCCAAGTACCTGGTGCCGGGTGTGACGATGCTGCTGCTGTTCCTCGTCTACCCGATCATGCTGACCTTCCAGCTGTCGACGACGAACTACGGTGACGGCACCCGCAGCAGCCGGAGCGAGGCCATCACGCGGATCGTCGGGACATCGGCGGTGCAGGTCCCCGGCGGCGCCGTGTACTCCCTGGTGGTGGGCACCCAGGGCACGCCGACCGCGGGCCCGTTCGCGTTCTTCCTCGTGGACACGCAGACCGACCAGGTGTTCCGCGGCACCCAGACGGAGCTGACCGAGCTGGGACCCTCTGAGGTCACGGTGGCCGACGGGACGGTCGCAGCCGCCGACGGCTGGACCATGCTGACCCGGCAGCAGGTCAACGCGATCTCCGGGGCCGACCAGCCGCTCGACGGTTTTACCGTCCCGGCCGGCGACAACGCGGTGATCAAGGTCCAGGGGTTCCAGGCGATCACCATGCGCACGCCGCTGGTCTACGACAAGAAGGCTGACACGATCACCAACACCGATACCGGTGCGGTGTACCACCCGGAGCGGTCGTCGTCGGGCGACCGGTCGTTCTTCGTCGACGCCGACGGCAACCGGCTGTCGAACCAGTCCTGGGGCGAGAACGTCGGCGCGTTCAACTACGAACGGATCTTCACCGACTCGCGGATCACCGGACCGTTCCTGTCGATCTTCCTGTGGACGGTGGTCTTCGCGACGGCGTCCGTCGGGCTGACCTTCTTCCTCGGGCTGGGCCTCGCCGTGGTGCTCAACGACCCGCGGCTGCGCTTCCAGCGGTTCTACCGGTCGGCCCTGGTCCTGCCGTACGCGATCCCCGGGTTCATCTCGCTGATGGTGTGGTCCGGTTTCTGGAACCAGCGTTTCGGGCTGGTCAACCAGATGCTCGGGCTCGACGTCAACTGGTTGGGCCAGACCTGGTCGGCCCGGGTCGCGGTCATCCTGACCAACCTGTGGATGGGCTTTCCCTATATGTTCCTGGTCTGCACCGGGGCGCTGCAGTCCATCCCCTCCGAGCTGAAAGAGGCCGCTGCTATCGACGGGGCGAGCGGTTTCACCCAGTTCCGCAAGATCACGTTCCCGCTGCTGCTGGTCTCGGTCGCGCCGCTGCTGGTCGCGGCGTTCGCGTTCAACTTCAACAACTTCAACGCGATCCAGCTGCTCACCCGCGGCGGACCGTTCAGCTCGGACAACCCGACGGCGGGCGGCACGGACATCCTCATCAGCTATACCTACCGGCTGGCCTTCGGGACCGGGGGCCAGCAGATCGGGTTCGCCTCGGCGGTCTCGGTGGTGCTGTTCGTCCTGACCGGTGCGATCGCGGCCGTCCAGTTCCGCGCCACCCGATTCCTCGAGGACGTGAACTGATATGAGCGCGACACCTCCTGACAAGCAGCCTGACGCCGACGCTGCCCAGGAACAGGTGCTGGGCGTCACCGGTGTGCGGCAGGCCGGTGGTGGCCTGGCCTCTGCGCCGGTCGCGGGCGCTGCGGGCCGCCGTCCGGTCCGCCGGTCCGCCAGGCACGGCGTGGCGGACCAGGTCCGCGGTGCCCGGTGGTGGCGCGAGCTGGGCTGGCGGCACGCGGTGGGTATCGTCGCGGTGGTGTACGCGCTGGTCCCGGTGCTGTACCTCTTCTCCGCCTCGGTCAACCCGGTCGGGTCGATCGCCACGACCGAGCTCGTCCCGAGGGACTTCAGCCTGGTCTGGTTCTCCGAGCTCGGCAACAACCCGCAGCGGCCGTTCTACCGCTGGCTGGCCAATACGGTGACCGTCGCCGCCGTGGTGGTGGTGGTCCAGATCTTCTTCTCCACCCTGGCGGCCTTCGCGTTCTCCCGGCTGCGGTTCAAGGGCCGTCGGCCCGGGCTGCTCAGCCTGCTGCTCATCCAGATGTTCCCTCAGGTCCTGGCCACCGTGGCGCTGTTCCGGATCTTCTCGGCGGTGGGCCAGGTGGTCCCCGCGTTCGGGCTGGACACTCTGGCCGGGTACATCCTCGTCATGCTCGGTGCGTCGCTGGGCCAGGTGTGGCTGATCAAGGGCGCGTTCGACTCGATCCCCAGAGAGCTGGACGAGGCCGCGAAGATCGACGGTGCCGGTCACGCCGGGCTGTTCTTCAGGATCCTGCTGCCGCTGCTGCGGCCGGTCCTGGTCGTCACCGGCCTGCTGGTCTTCGTCTCGGTGATCGCGGAGTTCATGCTCGCGTCGATCTTCCTGCGGTCGACCGACGTGAAGACCGTCTCGGTGGGTATGTACGGGGTGCTCCTGGGTGATATGTCCAACAATCTCGGGTGGTTCGCGGCGGCTTCCGTCGTCGTGGCCCTGCCGGTGATCCTGCTGTTCCAGTACCTGCAGCGCTATATCGTCGGCGGGATCACCGCCGGTTCGGTCAAGGGATGAGCACCACCAGCGTGACGTCCACCGGCTCACCGACGACCAGGGCCTCCGCGGCGGCGATCTTGCGGGCGACGAGCAGCAGGAAGCCCTCCTTGTCGGGAAAGACGGTGGTCTTCCACGTGGTCGTCCCGATCGTGGCCTCGACCCTGACCCCCTGGAACCCGACGCGCGGAACCGGAAGGTCGTCGACCAGGTCAGACTCGTCCTCGGGCAGACGCACCACGAGGTAGGTCGCCCGCCCGTGGGGCAGCGCCTGAAGTGGGGCCGAGAACCGGACACGCACCATGAGGACCATCGTGCCGCACCCAGCGGCGGTGGGGTGGGCGGTCCGTAGTACGTTGCCTGTGTGGACGTCGAGGGTGTGGCCCGGGCGCGGGCAGCGGATCAGCACGGACGCGCGTCGTGCGGGGCCCCGGTCCAGGAGCGGGTGGCGTGGTGACGGGGGAGGTCGGGGTCGGCTACAGCCCGGCCGACCGGGAGCGCCTGGTACCTGAACCGACCAAGTCGCGGCAGCGCACCGCGTTCGAACGGGACCGGGCGCGGCTGGTGCACTGCTCGGCGCTGCGACGGCTCGGGGCCAAGACCCAGGTGCTCGGGCCGTCGTCGGACGACTTCGTGCGTACCCGGCTGACGCACACCCTGGAGGTGGCGCAGGTCGGGAGGGAGATCGGCAAGGCGCTGGGCTGTGATCCTGACGTCGTCGACACCGCGTGCCTGGCGCACGACCTGGGGCACCCGCCGTTCGGGCACAACGGGGAGCGGGCCCTGGCCGCGCTGGCGCGGGACGTCGGCGGGTTCGAGGGCAACGCGCAGACCCTGCGGCTGCTCACCCGGCTGGAGCCGAAGGTGACCCGGCCTGACGGGACCAGCGTCGGGCTGAACCTCACCCGGGCCTGCCTGGACGCCTCGGTCAAGTACCCGTGGGGCTTCGGCGAGGGCCCGGTCAGCCCGGTCTCGGGGCGGCCGACGCACAAGTTCGGCGTGTACCCCGACGACCGTCCGGTGTTCGACTGGGTCCGCCAGGGCGCGCCAGAACGTCGCAAGTGCCTGGAGGCGCAGGTCATGGACCTGGCCGACGATATCTCCTACTCGGTGCACGACGTGGAGGACGCGGTGGTCGGCGGCCGGGTCGACCCGGTCGTGCTCACGCAGCTCCAGGACCGGGAGCGCATCGCCACCGCCGTTGCCACCTGGTACGGCGACCAGCACGGTGCCGACGCGCTGTACGCCGCGATGGACCGCCTGGTCGCCGCCCGGCTGTGGCCGGACGGTTTCGACGGTTCCCGGCGCGCCCTGGCCATGCTCAAGGACGCGACCAGCCAGCTGATCGGCCGCTTCGCCAAGGCTGCGCAGCGGGCCACCCGCGCCCGGTACGGCCCCGGAAGGCACACCCGCTACGGCGCCGACCTGGTGGTACCCGACGAGACTGCCGCCGAGATCATGGTGCTCAAGGGCATCGCCGTGGCCTACGTCATGGCCCCGCGCGAGCTAGAACCGCTCTACACGGTGCAGCGCCAGATGCTCACCGACCTGGTCGAGGTGCTGTCCGACCGTGCCCCCCTGGCCCTGGAACCCCCGTTCGCCGCCGACTGGCGGACCGCGGCCGACGCCGCCGCCCGGCTGCGCGTCGTCATCGACCAGGTCGCTGCTCTGACCGACGTCTCCGCTGCGGACTGGCACGCCCGGCTGGTCGGATAGCCCACGCCTGCCACAAGAGTGTTCCTGTTCGTGAGAGATGGGCTCCCACGTGACGGTTGGGCTTGGGAGCCCATCTCTCACGTGGAAGCCCACCTCTCGCGCTTGGCGCGACACATCTCGGGCAGGTCTCTGATCAGCACCACGGCGACCTGGTCTTGGAGCCTAGACTCGCCTATGTGGCGGGACGGATCTTGCGGGAGGACGTGGAGACCGTCCGCGAGCGTGTCCGGATCGACGAGGTGATCGGGGCGCACGTGACGCTGCGGCCGGCGGGGGTCGGCACGCTCAAGGGGCTGTGCCCGTTCCACGACGAGAAGACCCCGTCGTTCAACGTGCGGCCCCAGGTGGGGCGTTACCACTGCTTCGGCTGCGGCGAGGGCGGGGACGTCATCTCGTTCGTGCAGCAGGTCGACGGGCTGGGGTTCACCGAGGCCGTCGAGCACCTGGCCGGACGGATCGGCCTGACCCTGCGCTACGAGGACGGTGCGGCCCCCAAGCCCGGGGACGAGCCGGGGCGGCGCCGGCGGCTGCTCGACGCGCACAAGATGGCCGAGGAGTTCTTCCGCGACCAGCTGGCGGAACCACCGGCGCGGATCGGCCGGGCCTTCCTCGCCGAGCGGGGTTTCGACCGGACTGCCGCCGAGCGGTTCGGCGTCGGGTTCGCCCCGCCCGGCTGGGACACGCTGCTGCGGCACCTGCGCGGGCGTGGGTTCACCGAGGCCGAGCTGACCGCGTCTGGGCTGGTCAGCCAGGGACGCCGCGGGTCGATCGACCGGTTCCGCGGGCGTCTGGTGTGGCCGATCCGGGAGGTCACCGGCGATACCGTCGGGTTCGGTGCCCGGCGGTTGCACGACGACGACAACGGTCCCAAGTACCTCAACACCCCCGAGACCCCGCTGTACCGCAAGTCGCACGTGCTGTACGGGCTCGACCTGGCCAAGCGCGAGATCGCCCGGACCCGGCAGGTCGTCGTCGTCGAGGGCTACACCGACGTCATGGCGATGCACCTGTCCGGGGTGGGTACGGCCGTGGCCACCTGCGGTACCGCGTTCGGAGGGGACCATGCCCGGATCGTGCGACGGCTGCTCGGCGGGTCGGGTGGCGCCGGGGGAGTGCAGCTGGCCTCGGGCGGTTCGGTGGGCGGCGAGGTGATCTTCACCTTCGACGGCGACGCGGCAGGCCGGGCGGCGGCGCTCAAGGCCTTCGGCGAGGACCAGGTCTTCGCCGCGCAGACCTTCGTGGCCGTCGAAGCCGACGGCCGGGACCCGTGCGAGCTGCGCCAGCAGCGCGGCCCTGACGCGGTGCGGGCCCTGGTGGCGGGTCGTACCCCGCTGTTCGAGTTCGTCGTGCGGTCCACCCTGGCCGCCCACGACCTCGATACCGCCGAGGGCCGGATCGCCGCGCTGCGGGCCAGCGCCCCGGTGGTGGCGGGCATCCGGGACACCGCGCTGCGCCCCGAGTACACCCGGCTGCTGGCCGGGTGGCTGGGCCTGGACCCGCGCGAGGTGCGTGACGCGGTAGCGGCGACCGGCCGGGGGCGTCGACCCGCGGCGTCGTCGGCCCGGCGCCCCGACCGGTCGGACCCGGTGGTGCGGACCGAACGCGACGCGCTGGCCTGCGTCCTGCAGTACCCGGACCTGGTGCCGGAGATGTTCGACAGCCTCGACGCCGAGGCCTTCGTGGTGCCCGTCTACCGGGCGGTGCACGACGCGATCCGCACCGCGGGCGGGGTCGCCGTCGGTCGCGGTATCGGTGCGGCCGGCTGGGTCGACGCGGTCACCGAGGCCGCCACCGAGGCGGTACGCCCGACCGTGACCGAGCTGGCCGTCGCCGAGCTGCCCGCCCAGGGCGACGACGCCGTCGCGGCCCTGGTGCACGCCATGGTGAACGGCCTGGTCGACCAGGGCCTGGCCCGCACCATCGCCGACCTGCACGGCCAGCTGCAGCGCACCGAAGCGTCAGACCCGCGGGGGCGCCAGATCCTGGCCGACCTCGACGCGCTGGAACGCCAGCGTCGGGCCCTGCGGGACTGACACGCCAGCCGGATGCTGGTCAGCCGA
This sequence comes from Micrococcales bacterium, assembly GCA_009777345.1. GTDB lineage: Bacteria > Actinomycetota > Actinomycetes > Actinomycetales > Cellulomonadaceae > Cellulomonas. The sequence continues at coordinate 34,698 of WRMB01000014.1, forward strand.
GCAGCGGACTGAACACCCGCCAGCATCGTCACTCGCGTCCGCCGCCCCTTCTTTCTTTCTTTCTTTCCTTCCTTCCTTCCTTCCTTCCTTCTGCCTCGCCCCCTGTCGATGGTCGGCCGATAAGAGAGTCCCGGTTCGTGGGTTCCACGCCGTTCCACCGTTTTGAAACAGTGGAACGGCGTGGAGTCCTCGAGTTGGGGCACCCTTATCGGCCCACAAGCGGGAGGGGGGGTCCGTCGCGCAGGTGCGTAGTCTCCGGACGGGCACGGCGGACAGCACCCGTGAACGAGGCCCACACGCTCTCGGGGGCGCCAGATCCTGGCCGACCTACGCGCTGGAACGCCAGCGTCGGGCCCTGCGAGACTGATACGCCAGCCGGGTGCTGGGTCAGCCGAGCAGCAGGGCGACGAGTGGTGCGGGGACGGCCCACACATCACCGTCGAGGTCGAGGACAGACTTGGTGGCGAGGATTCCGTGGCCGTACTTGCCCTGGATGGTCCGGGCCTCGGCGGCCCAGCGGGTCCCGACCCACTTGGACTCGACCGGTATGGTCCTGGCAGGTCCGGCGGCAGTGGGGATGCGCACCGGGGCGAAGTCGACTTCCCCGCCGCTACCGGTGCGGGTGTAGCCGATGGTGTCATCAGCCCAACGTCCTTCGTCGAGGTCTTCGACAACCCGGGCGAGTGCGATCCCGACGGTGGCCTCGCTGAGGGCGGTGAAGTCGGGTTCGTCGAGTCCGGCGCTGGTGCGTGACGGTAGCCAGGCCAGGAGCGGGTCGACCAGGTACAGCTTGTACTGGGCGCCGACGACCCGGGCGCCGTCGTCGTGGCGCTGGTGGCACCGGACGACGGCGTGGGAGTTTGCCAGCCGGGTGATGCGTAGGTCGAGGGTCTGGCGGCTGAGGTAGCCCAGCGTCTGGGCCAACCTTGCGCGGTTCAGCGGGCTGGTCGCGCGCGCGGCGATCTGAGCGAGCAGCAGGGGCACCGACTCGGGCAGCGCATCGGGATCTACGTCGCGGCGCAACCAGGCGAGCAGGTCGTCGACGAAGTGCTGGGACACCCCGCCGGTCGTGGCATGCTCAGCGGCAGCGCGCGGGAAACCCCCACAGGTGAGGTAGTCCTGCCATGCCAGGTCATAGTCGTCCACCAGGAACATGACCCGTTCGAGCCCGCGACGGACGTCGGGGCTCATCAGGTCCGTCGGGTGCGACGGCCGGGGCAGCGCCAGGTCGGACCGGGTCGCGGTGATGTAGTCCCGGAACGTCATGGGCAGCAGCTGGCGGACGCGGTGACCGTCGGCCTTGCCAGCGCGACCTGCCAGCAGGTTGCCCTGGATGTCCTCGTCGCTGACCCACCGGCTTCCGGTCGCCACGACCGTGTCGCGGCCGAAGTCGGTGAGGTCCCGGGCGACCTTGAGGGCCGTACTCCAGCCGGGCACGCCGCTGATCTCGTCGAAGAACCACACCCGGGGGCGCGGGCTGGGCTGGTCCACCGAGGAGGTCAGCGCTCGGCCCAGGGTCAGCACTCGCCGCACGTCTGCCACGCTCATGCCGTCGCACTGCACGTTGACGATCTGGCGAGGGTCCAGGTCGGGGCGACCGCACAGCCTGGTGATCGCGTCGAGCATGGCTGCCGACTTGCCGACGCGACGTGGCCCGGTGAGTACCACGAGTCGGCCGTCGGGGTAGGTGGTCGCGACATCGTCGAGAACGGTCGCCCGATAGCCGAGGTCGTACTCGCGTCGATCGAGTAGCAGCCGGTGTGCCGACGCCCAGGCCGTCGGGTCGGTGCCCTGGGCGGCAGCGTTCCACCAGGGGTTGGCCGTGGTCAGCAACTTCCGGATCTCGTCGTCACGCACACGCTCATCCTAGGCCAGGCTTACCAAAACTGGGGGGGTTACGGGGAGTCGACTTACCAGAACCCCGGGGGTTTTGGTAAGTCGGCTTACCAGAACCCAGGGGGTAGGCGAGAGGGTGGCCGTGTTGCCAGCCTGTCGGCCCCGCCCGGCCAGGACGTCGGGTTGTCGACACGCCGGGCGCGTCGTGGTGGCGTCGAACACTTGTTTGGGTAGGCTGCTCGTCGAGTGGCCGCCCCACGAACCGTCCCCAGCCCACCGGTGCGTCCGTGCCGGACCCGGGATCTGGGTGGGACGTGGGGTCTGTGTCGGTGGTCGGGCCTACGGTCGCTCGTAGGGACAAGGACCAGCCCCAGTACCCGCGGTGCCGCGGTCAGACGACCAGCGCCGCCCGAACCGAACGAGGTAGGAAGACATGCCCCCTGCAGCCACTCACCTGCGTAGCATCCCCAAGGACCGGGAGAAGGCCCTGGAGACCGCGCTGAGCCAGATCGACCGCCAGTTCGGCAAGGGATCGGTCATGCGGCTCGGCGACGAGACGCGCGCTCCGATCGAGGTGATCCCCACCGGGTCGATCGCGCTGGACGTCGCCCTGGGTATCGGCGGTCTGCCGCGCGGCCGGGTGGTGGAGATCTACGGGCCGGAGTCGTCCGGCAAGACGACGGTCGCGCTGCACGCGGTGGCCAACGCCCAGCGGGGCGGTGGGATCGCCGCGTTCATCGACGCCGAGCACGCCCTGGACCCCGAGTACGCCAAGAACCTCGGGGTGGACACCGACGCGCTGCTGGTCTCCCAGCCCGACACCGGGGAGCAGGCGCTGGAGATCATGGACATGCTGATCCGCTCCGGGGCGATCGACGTCATCGTCATCGACTCGGTGGCCGCGCTGGTGCCCAAGGCCGAGATCGAGGGGGAGATGGGTGACAGCCACGTCGGGCTCCAGGCCCGGCTGATGTCCCAGGCGCTGCGCAAGATCACCGGTGCGCTCAACCAGTCCGGCACCACGGCGATCTTCATCAACCAGCTGCGGGAGAAGGTGGGGGTGTTCTTCGGCAGCCCGGAGACCACCACCGGTGGCAAGGCGCTGAAGTTCTACGCCTCGGTGCGCCTGGACATCCGGCGGATCGAGACCCTCAAGGAGGGCGGCGACGCCGTCGGGAACCGCACCCGGATCAAGGTCGTGAAGAACAAGATGGCCCCGCCGTTCAAGCAGGCCGAGTTCGACATCCTCTACGGCGAGGGCATCTCCCGGGAGGGCAGCCTCATCGACCTGGGTGTGGAGCACGGCCTGGTACGCAAGTCCGGCGCCTGGTACACCTACGAAGGCGACCAGCTGGGCCAGGGCAAGGAGAACGCCCGCAAGTTCCTGCGGGACAACCCCGAGCTGGCCGACGAGCTCGACACCAAGATCAAGGAGAAGCTGGGCGTCGGCGGGCCGACGCCGGCCCCGGAGGCCGCGGCGGAGGCCGACCTGGCCCTCCCGGTGGACTTCTGAGGTGATCGCCCAGGAGACGAGCTCCCGGAAGACGAGTACCCACGCTGTCCGTGGCGGGCGCCCCGCGCTGCCCGCCACGGAGGTGCGGGACCTGCCGGACGCTGAGTCCGACACCGGATCCGGTACTGGACCCGATACCGCGGCCGACCCAGAGCAGGTGGCCCGGACCGTCGCGCTGCGGCTGCTCAGCACCGCGCCGCGCAGCCGGGCTCAGCTGGCGCAGGCGATAGGCCGCAAGGGGGTGCCCGACGACGTCACCACCACGGTGCTGGACCGGTTCGCGGAGGTCGGCCTGGTCGACGACGACGGGTACGCCCAGGCCCTCGTGCGCACCCGGCACGCCGACCGCGGGCAGACCGGTCAGGCCCTGCAGGCCGAGCTGCGTCGTCGGGGTCTGGACGACGACACCGCCACCGCTGCCCTGGCCCAGATCACCCCGGAGAACGAAGAGCAGACGGCGCGGCGTCTGGTCGCCCGCAAGCTGGCCGCCACGGCCGGTCTGGACCCCCAGGTCCGGGTGCGTCGCACCCTGGCCGCCCTGGGCCGCAAGGGCTACCCGTCCGGGCTGGTCGGTCGGCTGGTCCGCGAACAGCTCGCCGCGGAGGGCGTCGACGGGCCAGGGCTCGACGAGCTCGACTGAAACAGGCAAAGAGTACGGTTCCGACCCGTCTTGGCGTCCCCTTCCGAGGTCTCCGGGTTTGGCCGGGTCTCCGTGAATGGGCCGGGTCTGCAGACCCGGCCCATTCACGGAGACCCGGCCAAAGCTGGCTGGTGGGTGCTCCGGGGGTCAGGGCGAGGACAGGGGACGGTTCCGGCTGTGCGGGGCGTCTTCGTGCTGGTCGGGCACAAGTGCGGAACACTGTGTCGCAATCGTGCGGTCCGTCGGGCCGCGGAGACGGACGGAGGGCGCGTGAGCGTCGGGCTGGGTGCGGTCGGAACTGTCGTCGTGCTGCTCCTGTCCTGCCTGTTCGCGCTGCTGCTGGTGCTCATCGCGCGGCGCGAGGCCGGGGCGGTGCGGACGCGGGCCGACCAGGATGCCTGGGCGATCCACGAGCAGGCCCGGGACACGCTGGCCGAGGTCGAGCGGCGCGAGCTACGGGTCGTCGACCGGGAGGCGCACCTGGCCGCCGAGCTGGCCAACCTGACCGAGACCCGACAGGCCGTCCGGGTCGAGGCCGACGAGGCCGACCAGGCGCGGCGCAAGGCCGAACGGGCCCTGGACTCGGCAGAACGGGCCGCCACCCGCACCGTGTCGGACGCCGAGCGTCAGGCCGCCGCCAGGCTGGCCGAGGCCAAGGAGCAGGCCCTGGCCGAGCTGACCGAGACCGCCGGGCTGACCCGGGAGCAGGCCACCGAACAGCTCGCCGCGCGGTTCGTCGCCGAGGCGGAGGCCCAGGCCGCGGCCAGGGTGCGCCGGGCGGAGCAGCAGGCCCGGCGCCAGGCCGAGGAGAAGGCCCGCCGGATCGTCACCACCGCGGTGCAGCGGATCGCGCTGCCCTCCTCGGCGCAGGCGTCGACCACGACGATCACCCTGCCGGAAGACGAGCTCAAAGGCCGGATCATCGGCAAAGAAGGCCGTAACGTCCGCGCCTTCGAGGCCCTCACCGGGGTGAACGTGCTCATCGACGAGGTTCCCGACGGTGTGGTGCTCTCGTCGTTCGACCCTGAGCGTCGTGAGGTCGCGGTGGCCGTGCTGGAGGCGCTGCTGGTCGACGGCCGGATCAACCCGCAGCGTATCGAGGCGGCCTACACCGCGGCGCTGGCCGGTGCCGCCGAACGCGCCGTGGCCGCCGGGCACGACGCCGCCGAACGGGCCGGGGTCGAGGGGCTCCCCCCCGAGGTGATCGAGGTACTGGGCCGGTTGCGGCTGCGTACCTCGTCAGGCCAGAACGTGCTGGAGCACCTGGTCGAGTGCGCCCAGATCGCCGCCGCGGTCGCCGCCGAGGTCGGTGCGGACGTGGCCACGACCCGTCGCGCCGCGTTCCTGCACGACCTGGGCAAGGCGCTCACCGGCGAGCACCACCGTTCGCACGCCCTCGCCGGGGCCGACCTGCTGCGCCGGACGGGAGAGACCGCCGTGGTGGTCAACGCGGTCGCCGCCCACCACGACGAGGTCGCAGCCGAGACCGTGGAGGCCGTCCTGGTCCAGATCGCCGACGCGGTCTCCGCCGGGCTGCCGGGCGCCCGGCGCGAGTCGGTCGAGCAGTTCACCGAACGCATGGAACGCCTGGAGCACCTGGTCGGCGCCCACGACGGGGTGCTCCGGGTGCTGGCCATGGCCGCGGGCCGGGAGGTGCGCGTCGTGGTGGAACCCGCTGCGGTCTCCGACGAGGCCCTGCCTGTCCTGGCCGACACCATCGCCCGCCAGATCGAGTCCGAGACCGAGGTCCCCGGCGAGATCCGTGTCACCGTCGTGCGCGAGCTGCGGGCCAGCGCCACCGCGGGCCTACCCTTGGCGTGATGCCCGAGAACCCTGCACCGCCCCAGAACCCTGCACCGGCCGAGCGACCGCGCACCTACCAGGTGCGCACCCTCGGCTGCCAGATGAACGCCCACGACTCCGAACGGATGGCCGGTCTGCTGGAGCAGGCCGGGTACGTCCGGGCCGACGGCGACGGGTTCGACGTGGGGGCCGACGTCGTCGTGCTCAACACCTGCGCGGTGCGCGAGAACGCCGCGGAACGGCTGTACGGCACCCTGGGTCTGCTGGCCCAGGCGAAACGGGCCCGCCCCGGGATGCAGATCGCGGTGGGCGGCTGCCAGGCGCAGCAGGACCGGCACGCCGTGGTCGCGGCCGCGCCCTGGGTGGACGTGGTGTTCGGTACGCACAACATCGACGTGCTGCCGGTGCTGCTGGCCCGGGCGGCGCACAACACGCAGGCCCAGGTGGAGATCGCCGAGTCGCTGCAGGTGTTCCCCTCGACGCTGCCCACCCGGCGCGAACAGGTCTACGCCGCCTGGGTGTCGATCTCGGTGGGCTGCAACAACAGCTGCACGTTCTGCATCGTGCCGGCACTGCGCGGCAAGGAGCGCGACCGCCCGCCGGCCGAGGTGCTGGCCGAGGTCGAGGCGCTGGTCGCCGACGGGGTGGTGGAGGTCACCCTGCTGGGCCAGAACGTCAACACCTACGGGACCGAGCTGGGTGACCGGGGCGCCTTCGCGGCGCTGCTGCGGTCCGTGGGCCAGGTGGACGGCATCGAACGGGTCCGGTTCACCTCCCCGCACCCCAGAGGGTTTGGCGACGACGTCATCGAGGCGATGGCCAGCACCCCGACGGTGATGCCGTCGCTGCACATGCCACTGCAGTCTGGCTCGGACCGGGTGCTGCGCGCGATGCGCCGCTCGTACCGCGCCGAACGGTTCTTGGGGATCCTGGACCGGGTGCGTCAGGCCGTCCCCGACGCGGCGATCACCACGGACGTCATCGTCGGGTTCCCCGGTGAGACCGAGGCCGACTTCGCCGCGACCCTCGAGGTGGTCGAGGCGGCCCGGTTCGCTTCGGCGTTCACCTTCCAGTACTCCCCGCGCCCTGGTACCCCGGCCGCGGACCTGCCACACCAGGTGCCGCCGGACGTGGTCGCCGAACGGTACGCCCGGCTGGTCGAGCTGACCGAACGGGAGGCGCTGGCCCAGAACCAGGCGCTGGTCGGGCGCACCGTCGAGGTGCTGCTCGGTCAGGCCCAGGGCCGCAAGGACGCCGCGACGGACCGGGTGTCCGGCCGGGCGGCGGACAACCGGCTGGTCCACCTGCGGCTGCCAGACCTGGCCGACGCGGACCGACCTCGTCCCGGTGACCTGGTACGGGCCCAGGTCACCCGCGCCGCGCCGCACCACCTGGTGGCCGACTCCGGTGCCACGGGCGGGCCCTTCGAGGTGCGCCGCACCCGGGCGGGGGACGCCTGGGCTGGTCAGTTCGGCCCGACAGACCACCCAGGCGGGCTGGGCCGTCGCGCTGCCGGGCAGGCTCCGGTGAGCCTCGGACTGCCTCTCGTGAGAGCCTGAGCAGGTCCTCGGTCCCTTGTGTACCGGGCCGGGGCGTCGATCAGCAGTGGTACACCGGACGGTCGTGCGTTGCGGCCCTGCAGTGCTCGCAGATACAGGCAGCGGAGGTTGAGATGGACCCGACAGTCGCGGGGATCCTCTACCTGTTCTTCATCGTCGGTGCCGGTTCGGTGGTCGGCCACATCAAGGTCAGGAGCATCGGGCTGGGTGCCGCGGCGGTGCTGTTCCTGGCCATCGCGTCGTCCGCGGTGTACGAGGCGACGGACCACCCGGACCCGCCGGTGGTGCCGGTGGCGCTGGGGACGTTCGGCCTGGCCCTGTTCACCTTCACCGTCGGGCTGCAGTCCGGGCCGACCTTCTTCGCCTCGTTGCGCCGCAACTGGACGGTGATCGCGTCCGTGGTCGCCATGGTGGTCGCCGCCGGGCTGGTGGCCGTCGTCGGCGGTCGGCTGTTCGGCCTGGACCCGGCGACAGCGGCCGGGACGTTCGCCGGGTCGCTGACCAACACCCCCGCGCTGGCCGCCGCCCGGGAGGCGGCCGATCCGGCGGTGGCCCAGAACGCCACCGTCGGCTATGCCGTGGCCTACCTCGGGGGCGTGCTGGGGATCCTCGCCACCGTCCAGCTGGCGCTGCGGCGGAGGACGGCCGATACCGACACCCCGCCCGAGCTGGTGACCCGTACGGTGCGGGTCGAGGAGTCCCAGGGCCGTTCGATCGCCGAGGAGGAGGCCCGCTACTCCGGCCGGATCAGCTTCACCCGGATCCGGCACGGCGAGCAGAACCCGATCGAGGCGGCCGACAACGACGACACCCTGCACCGCAACGACCTGGTGACGATCGTCGGCCCGCTGGCCGATGTGGAGGCGGTCACCGAAGACCTCGGCCACACCTCGTCGCACCGCCTGGAGGCCGACCGCGAGCAGGTGGACATGCGCCGGATCATCGTCTCGCGCTCGCGCGCCGCGGGGCGGACCGTCGGCGAGCTGGACCTGGCCGCTCGGTTCGGGGCCACCGTGTCCCGGGTGCGCCGCGGCGACGTGGACCGGGTGGCCTCCGACGACGATATGCTCCAGCTGGGCGACCGGGTACGGGTCGTCGCCCCCGCCGACCAGATGGGCAAGGTCTCGGCCTTCTTCGGGGACTCCGCCCGGGGCATGTCCGATATCACCCCGATCCTGCTCGGTCTGGGCATGGTGGTCGGGATCCTCCTCGGGGCGATCGACTTCCCGGTGCCCGGCGGGACGTTCGCCATCGGATCGGCGGCCGGCACGCTGGTCATCGGCCTGATGCTGGGCCGCCTGGGCCGCCTCGGGCCGATAGTCACGGCCATGCCGTTCACCGCCTCCCAGGCGCTGTCGGAGCTGGGGCTGCTGCTGTTCCTCGCCCAGGCCGGCTCGGCCGCCGGGGCGTCCATCGTCACGGCCTTCGAGTCGGGCGAGTGGCTGAGGATCCTGCTGCTCGGGGTGCTGGTGACCGGGACGTTCTGCGCGGGCCTGTACATCGTGATGCGCCGGGTGTTCCGCGTCGGCGGGACCAAGCTGTCCGGCATCCTGTCCGGGTCGCAGACCCAGCCCGCGGCTCTGGCCTTCGCCAACGACCGCACCGGCTACGACCCCCGGGTCGCCCTGGGCTACGCCCTGGTCTACCCCGGAGCGATGATCGCCAAGATCCTGCTGGGCCAGATCCTCGGGGGGCTGTGACCGGTAGACCGTCGTATCGCGGTGCCGGGTGCGTGCCGGTCAGTCCGGGTCGCCGGGCACCTGGTTGTCCAGGGCCTTGAACAGCTGCACGCTGGTGCCCAGGCCGCAGGTGAGGATCTGGTCGAGCTGGTCGTCGGTGGCGCCGGCCTCCAGGTCGACGGAGACCTCGGCGTACACCGCCAGGCGGCCTTCCTCCTCGCGCAGGTACGACTTGGGCCAGATCCGTTCCCGGTTCCAGTCGTTGAGCGCCAGCAGGGCGGGGCGGCGCTGGGCGGTGGTCAGGGTCCGGGCCCAGCGTCCGCGCACCTGGACGACGTCGCGTTCGTCACCGAGCAGCAGGAACCAGAAGCGGTGGGCGTTCCAGGTGCCGGTGAGGTCGCCGTCGGGGTCGACGACGTACCGGTAGCCCCGCCTGGTCAGGCACTGCCCGATCCGGTCGCGGTCCACCGGCTGGGGTGGGGGCTGCCACTCCTGCGGGGACGGCGGCGGCGCGGCGCGGACGAACCGCCTGGCCAGCCAGTGCGGCGCTCTCATGATGCCCTCATGGTGCCTGTCCCACCGGGTCGGGGTAGTACTGGTCCAGCGCGTCGAACAGCATCGTGCCGGTGGCCAGGCCGCAGTGCAGGGTCTGGCTGATCTGGTCGTCGGTCGCCCCGTGCTCGAAGTCCACGGCGACCTCGCCGACGACGTGCACCCGACCGTCGTCGCGCACCCGGACGTAGGCCTTGGGCCAGATCCGCTCGGTGTTCCAGGTGTTGCAGAACTCCAGGACCTCGACCAGCCGTTCGATGGCACCCTCGCGCTGCCAGTGGCCGCGCACCTGCAGGATCTCCTGGTGGTGGCCGAACAGGAAGAAGTAGAACACCCGGCCGCGCCACAGCCCGCCTACGTCGCCGTCGCCGTCGACGAAATAGCTGAAAGAGCTGTCCGTGAGCCAGCGCACCAGCCGGTCGCCGGACAGCGGGGCGGGCGTCGTGCCGACCAGGGCGGCACCGAGCTCGTGGACCAGCAGCGCGGCGATGTCGTCGGGCGCGGGCGCGACAGCCGGCTGCCCGGCAGGGTTCCGGGGGTCGCGTGCCGACCACCAGCGCCGCACTCGACCCGACCACTGCATGATGGCAGGGTACCTGTCGCCGACGCACGAATTCGGGCCCGCCCGGCGGGCGGAGCCGGTATCCTCGCCAGGTCGGTACCACGCGTCGGGCCCTACACAGGGAGTGTGCATGTCCTACTTCGCCAAGTCCATCGGCGGCGGCTCGTCGCTGTCGCCGGTCTCGGTGGACCGGTTGGCGCAGGTGCTCGAGGGCGAGGGGCTGAACTTCGGGTACAGCGAGGACCGGTCCCGGCTGGGCGGGTACTGGGGCGAGCACCTGGTGGAGTTCATCTTCTACGGCGAGGCCAACGAGGTGCTGCAGATCCGGGCGCACTGGGGCCGTCCGCTGTCCGCCGACCGCTGGACCGATGTGCTGGAACAGCTGAACAGCAACAACTCGGAACGGATCTGGCCCAAGCTGTACGTCGACCGGGAGGGTGGGCCCACGGCGCGAGGGGTCAGTCTGTCGAAGGACGATCAGGAGGAGTTCCGGGAGTTCCTCGACAAGGTCAGTGCCGACGGTTTCGGCGAAGCCGACGTGGGTAGCCGTGATGGGGACGGCCTGGCCGTGATGGCCGAGCACGCCGTCGACTACGAACCGGGTGCCTCCGACGAGCAGCTGGCGCAGCACGTGCAGTGCGCGATCTCGACATCGCTGGGTGCGTTCGAACGGCTGGACGAGGCGTTCCCGCAGGCCGTGGCTGCCTGGCGGGCCGAGCACCCGGACTGGTCCGACGAGTGAACGACCCTCAGGCGTTCCAGGTCGACCTGCGGGGCGTCGTCGACCTGTTCGCCCGGCACCTGTACTCCGGTCCCCGCGTCTACGTGCGCGAGCTGCTGCAGAACGCCGTGGACGCCATCACCGCCCGTCGGGCGTTCGACCCGGGAACAGCGGCCCGGGTGCGGTTCACCTTCCCGGCCGAGGGCACCCTGGAGATCACCGACAGCGGTATCGGGCTGACCGCGGCCGAGGCCGCCGACGTGCTGGCGACCATCGGACGGTCGTCGAAGCGGGACGTCGAGCTGGGTCTGGGCCGTACCGAGTTCCTCGGCCAGTTCGGCATCGGCCTGCTCTCGGCGTTCATGGTGGCCGAGTCGGTCGAGGTCGTGTCCCGCTCGGCGCAGGACCTCACCGCCCCCGCGGTGCGCTGGCGCGGTTTCGACGACGGTCGCTACACCCTGGACCAGCTGGACGCCGCGGACGACGCCAGCCCGGCCGAGCCGGGCACGACGGTCCGCCTGGTCGCCCGTCAGGACGCCGAGCACTGGCTGGCCCCCGAGACCGTGGTCTCGCTGGCCGAGGAGTTCGGCGGGCTGCTGCCGGTGGACGTGGCCGCGGCGGTCATCAGCCCGGCCGGGGAACGGCTGTGGCGTCGCACGTCACGGCCCGACCTGCCGTGGGAGCGTCCCGAGGGCCTGGACGACTACTGCCGCGACGTCCTCGGCTTCGCCCCGCTGACCCGGTTCGAGCTGTCCGTGCCGCTGGCCGGGCTGACCGGGGTGGCGTTCGTGCTGCCCGCCGCCCCGCCGCCGGGCTCGGGCGCCCACCGGGTGTACCTGAAGCGGATGCTGCTCGGTACCCGGGTGGAGTCCCTGCTGCCCGAGTGGGCGTTCTTCGTGCGCTGCGTCATCGACGCCGACGGGCTGCGGCCCACCGCCTCCCGGGAGGCGCTGTACGAGGACGAGGTGCTGCTCGCGGTGCGCGACGCCCTGGCCGCCCAGATCAAGGCCTGGGTGCTGGCCACGGTCCAGGCTGGCAGCCCGGCGCGAAGCACCGTGGGAAGCACTGTCGGACAGCGCTTCGTCGAGGTGCACCACCTGGCGCTGCGCGCTATGGCCCGTTCCGACGACGAGATGCTGGGTCTGGTCACCCAGGTGCTGCCGTTCGAGACCACGGACGGTCTGCGTACCCTGGTCGAGGTCCACGACGAGCACGGCCAGGTGCTGCACGCCGATACGGTCGAGGAGTTCCGCCGGGTCGCGCCGGTTGCCCGGGCCCAGGGCCTGGCCGTGGTCAACGCCGGGTACGTGTACGACGCGGAGATCCTCGCCCGGCTGGCCGCCCGGCGGCCCGGCTGGACGGTGCGCCCCCTGCTGACCTCCGACGTCTCCGCGGTGCTGACCGAGCTGGACCTGGACGACGCGCTGCGCCTGGAGGACGCCCGGCGCGACGCCGCCCGGCTGCTCGCCGAGCAGGACTGCGATGTCGTGCTGCGCACCTTCGACCCCGATGTGCTGCCTGCGATCCTGCTCACCGACCGGGAGGCGACGCACCAGCGGGAGGCGCGCCAGGCGCAGGCCGAGGCCGACGACGTGTGGTCCCAGGCCCTCGGCGACCTGACCGCCGCTCCGGTCGGGCCGTCTCGCCGCCTGGTGCTCAACTGTGCCAACGACGCCGTGGCGTCGCTGCTGGCCGCACCGCCGGGGCCGCGCCGCGAGGCGGGGTTGCACGCGCTGTACGTCAGTGCCGTCCTGCTGTCCGGCGAACCGGTGCGGGCCGCGGAGTCGACGCTGCTGTCCACCGCGCTGGCCCGGCTGCTCGACGGCGTCGGCTGACCGGACAGCACCGCCGGACCGGTCGAGTGGAGGCACGATGAGGGACAAGACGAGCGTCGACAGCCAGCTGGTGGCGGTCCGCGACATCCCGTACGGCACGACCCGCACGGTCGCGGCCGAACGGCTGGTCGCGCAGATCGAGGCCGAGGGGCCCCAGGCCTGCCTGCCGTTCGCCTACCTGGTGCTGGTCGAGGCGTACGCGCACGGCGGGGAGGGCCGCAAGGTGCTCGTCCCGTACACCAAGGTGCTGCGCCTGGCTGACCAGCAGCCCGACCTGCTGGACGCCTACGACGCCCACACCCTGCTGTGGGCCGCCAAGTGGGTGGTCAACGAGGTCATCGAGACCCCAGAGGTACCGGTCGAGCGGGTGGACGCGCTGCTGGCCGACATGGAACGACGGTTCGCGCTGGCCGGGGCCGGGCTGGACGCCATCTGGTACCTGCGCACCGTCTGGGCCGACGAGCGTGACGCCCCGGACGTCCAAGCGGTCTACGACGCCTGGGTGGCCACCCCCCGTGACGACTTCTCCCAGTGCTCGGTGTGCGATCCGGGCGACCGTGCCGGGTACCTGTACGGCTGGGGCCGCACCGCCGAGGCGGTGCGGCTCATCGAGGAGACCCTGGCCGTCGGGGAACGCTGCCTGTCCGAACCGGCCGATATGCTGTCCCGGCTGGCCCTGGCCTACCTCGACCTGGGTCGCACCGCCGAGGCCGTCGTGGCCCACCGACGCACCCTGGCCGAGCTGGACCGGGCCGAGGTGCCGCTGGTCGGGGTGCGCGGCAAGGTGCTGCGCTTCCTGGCCCGGGTCGGCGCCTACGACGCGGTGCTGCGCCGGATCGGCGACGACGAGCCGGTGATGCTCGCACCGGGGGAGTCGGCCGGGTACAGGATGGGGGCGCTCATCGCGCTGGGCAGCGCCGCGACCTGCGTGGCCGCTGCCGGTTCGCCGGACCGCGAGCTGCGGTCGATGGCGGCGGGTACTTCGACCGTCGCCCAGTACGCCGCCTGGTGCCGGGCCCAGGCCGACGAGATCGCCGCCTCGTTCGACGCCCGGTACGGCGACGACCACGTCACCCGACGGGTCGCTGCGGCCTGGAGCCTGGACGTCACCCCGGTGGACCTGTCGGTGCTGACCGCGACCGGTGCGCCCCCGTCCGCCCCGGACGCCTCGACGGCTGGTGTCGCGCACGACCCGCTCGTCGACCAGCAGGACGGCCGACGCGGCTCGGTGTCCCGGGACGAACCGGCGGGGCCGGTCGCCACCGCGGCAGCGGACCAGGCACCCGACAGCTCGCCCACGAGCCTGGTCGACGCCGCGGAAGCGGCCGTCCGACGGGGCCACCTGGCCGAGGCCGCGCCCCGGTACGCCGAGGCCGGCAGCTGGCTCGTCGCCGACGGGATGCTGACCGACGCCGGTTTCGTCTTCGCGGAGGCCGCTCACTGCGCCCAGGTGCTGGAAGACCACGAGGGCGCTCACACCACGTTCGCCCGGGCCGTGGACCTGCTGCGGGCCGGTGGCGCCGAACCGGCGCTGGTCGCCCCGGTGGTCCGGGCCTGGACACCCAGCGCCTGCGCCGTCGGCGACGGTGAGGCCGCTCTGGACCGGCTGGCGCAGACCGCCGCCGAACTGGAGACCGACGGTGCGGCCCGCGGCGGGCGCGACGAGGTCCCCGTGCCGGTGGCCTGCGCCCGGCAGCGCGAGGCGGCAGCCGTCGCGGACGTCCGCGCCCGGGCGCTGGCCACCCTGGGCCGCTGGGACGAGGCTGTGACGACCGGCACCCAGGCCGCCGACGCCCTGGCCGGGCTGGGCGCCTGGGCCGCGGCCGGTCAGGCGTCGTGGCTGGTCGGACGCCTGCTGGCCCGAGCCGGGCAGGTCGACGACGCCGTCGACCGCTACCGCACGGCTGCCCAGCAGCTGGGTCGGGCGCACGACCGTGAGCAGCAGGTCAAGGTGCTCGACGCCCTGGTCGGGCTGCTGCGCGAGGCCGGTCGTCACGCCGAGGCCGACGAGGTCGTCACCCGGCTGATCGGCTAGGTCGGCGGGTGAACGTCGTCGCTGTCGTCGGCCCCACCGCGACGGGCAAGTCCGGGCTGGGGGTGGCGCTGGCGCTGGCCCTGGAGGGCGAGGTGGTCAACGCCGACGCGTTCGCGCTGTACCGGGGGATGGACATCGGTACCGCCAAGACTCCGGTCGCCCAGCGGCGCGGTGTACCGCACCACCTGCTGGACGTGGTCGAGCCGGACGCTGTGGCGTCGGTGGCCCGGTACCGCGCCGCCGGGCGGGCCGTGCTGGCCGACCTGGCGGCGCGGGGTCGGCGGGCCGTCGTCGTGGGTGGGTCCGGCCTGTACGTGCGGGCGCTGCTGGACCCGATGCACTTCCCGGGGACCGACCCCGACCTGCGCCGGACCCTGGAGCGCCGGGCCGTGCAGGCCGGACCTGCGGCGCTGCACGCCGCGCTGACGGCCGTCGCCCCGGACACCGCGGCGACGATCGACCCGCGCAACGTCCGCCGGGTGGTGCGGGCCCTGGAGGTGTACGTCCTGACCGGCCGGGCGCCGACCGCCGACCTGCCCCGGTACACCTACGAGGTCCCCGCGGTGCAGATCGGCCTGGAGCTGGACCGGGCCGCCCTGGACGCGGCCATCACCGCCCGGGTCGACGCCATGTGGGCAGCGGGGCTGGTCGAGGAGGTGCGGGCCCTGCGGACCGCCGGGATATCGCCCACCGCCTGCCGGGCCGTCGGTTACGCCCAGGTGCTGGCCCTGCTCGACGGCAGGTGCGACGAGGCGACCGCCCGGGCGCAGACGGTGACCGCGACCCGACGCCTGGCCCGCAAGCAGATGGGCTGGTTCGGCCGCGACCCACGGGTGCACTGGCTGCCGGCCGACGCCCCCGACCTGCTGGACCAGGCCCTGACCCTGGTCGCCCAGGCCGACGCCGGGCAGCTGGCCGACCCGGTCGCCCCGACCCGCCGGACGCTACCCGGCTGACCCGCTCGTGCTGGTCGGTGGAGAAAACAAACCGGGCGATCATGCGAGTGAGAGGAACTGGAACGCGGGAGGCGCGACAGGGCGATGCCTTTGGGCCGGTCAGGTGTCACCTGAACGGGTTAGTTCATGTCCCCAGATTTGGGGTCATCAATTTGGCCCGTCGACCCGGGATGATCCGTTAAGGTGAAGGCATGTCTGGAGAGGGAGACAGAGGAGATGCCACCAGTGATGCGATCGGTGCTGGTTGGTGGACCGCTGGTTCGGTCCTGGGTCCACCACGGCGCGGGTGGAGCCTGATGCATCGAGTAGGCCCCGACCGTACGCAGAGAGGGCAGGATGCAAGACTCGCTGTTATACCGACCGTACGGCGTTTCGCAGGTCGAAGAATTCGAGCCAGAAGACACGAGAAGTTCGGCGGTCGTACCGCAGCCGTACAAGTCAACGAACGGACAAGAGGACAGGAAGTAGGGAGGTATCACGATGGTGTCATCGCGACCGCTCGCTATCAGGTACGATATGGTCGAGAGAGCCGCCAATGGGCTGAAGGTGAAGGCGATCGATGCGTTTATGATGGGGCCGGGATCGCCCAAAGGTGACAACAGCCGCTGGATCACGAGCTCGCCGATAGGCGGATTATGCTATACCTGGGGCAGCGTGGCCGAGTGGGACGCCAATCCCAGTGGACGTGTGTGCATACAACGCCCGAGGGGAGACGGGGAACGTGGCGGCGAGCTAATCGGGCCGTCGAGAAAGGAGGGCTATATCGAGGATTTCAACAGGATCCGAGCCGAAGTCGAGAGGAGCACCGACCGCTGGCAGAACCTCCCGAAACCGGAGAGGATCCAACAATGGAGGGACGAGTTCCGGCCGGTAGTCGCATGCTTTGGGATTATGACATACGACGAAAACGGAAATGCCAGTCTCAATCCATTGTGGACCGATCTCGATAATGCACATCGTATCCTAGGCAGAGACCTCGACGGGAACGGCATGTATGATGAGAGCGAGGTCCTTCTGCGAGGTGGGGCGATCGACGCGTTCAGGGGCTACTTTCAAGGACTGGTTAATGCTGCCTGCGCCTGTGCGGAGATCGTGCAGGTCGTCAACAAGTCCCTCGAGGCGGAACAGGCCCTGTGGGAGATGGCTGGTACCGAAGCTGTCGGTACCATCGATCACATCGCTGACATCTGCGGGAGGCTGGCGGCAGGCGGACCTGAGGCTGGAGGTGTCGAAGTCGACGCAGGTGACCTGCTCACCGGAATCTCGCAGGCGTTCGGGATCGCCTCCGTCGTGCCGGGTCCGCACCAGCTCGCCACCGGGGCTGTGGGCCTCGGTCTGTCTTTTGTGGCCGTGGCTGTAGGATCAGGCTCGAATGGCAGTGCTTTCGACCCCTTCGAGTACGTGAATCCCTCCAGGCCGCCTATCCCGAACTACTCGGGAGCGCTCGAGGTGCTGTCGCTGCTGCTGAACGGGTCGGAGGGCAGCCTCGCCGAGATCGTCACGAACGTCGAGGATAATATCGCGAGGACTGTCCGCGCGGCGACGTGGACCATCACGACCACGGAATGCTACCGGTTCAACCCTCGGGCCGCACCGATCACCGAAGTACCGCCCACGCTCAGGCACGACCGAGAACTGGCATTGAACGTCGTGCACTACACCGCCAGGGTCGCTGAGGCCCTGTGCACTGCAGCCACCGATGTCAAGGCATGCTGCGACCTCCTCGACCACAGCGTCCTCGAGCGTCATGAGCGGATCGGGATCGGATACGGTCTGTACCAGAGTCTGAGTACGCTCATGTTCCTCCTGCGTATGACGATCCAGGAGCTGGGCGACGAGGCGTACGCAGCCGCTGCGAACCTCCAAGCCGTGGTGGAAGCGCTCGACCGGTCCGAAGCGGACAGGCAGACGCTGATCCAGACGGCCGCCGACAGTTTCGCGGCTGCTGACAGCGGCTATGTCAGGCGCTACTCCGATCCCAGATACACCCCGCTGGACGCTGTCGTCGAGGTACCGGAACCAGTGATTCCGGACATCGACCGGATGAGGAAAGAGGGACTGCCGTGATTGCTGGTGCGCTGAGTGGTGGGCGTGAGCGTGGCTGTCTGCGTGCTCGACGGTGGCTGGCGGTCGGTCTGGTCGCCTCGGCCCTGGGGGTGTCAGCCTGCACAGACGTCGGTGGGTCCGACCAGCCGAGCACCACTGCCGCGACAGGTGTTGCTCCGACGAGTCCGGTGGCCTTCGACCCGCCGTCTCGGTTCGACCTGACCCGAGCAGTGGAGCTCACGGATATCCAGTGCCGACAGGGTACGTTGCACGGCACTACGCTCCTGTGGGTGGAGGACAATACCGTCCGTTCCACCGACCTGGCTGGTCTCGGGCGCCCGTGGACCACCACGCTGCCGAGCGGCCAGGCACAGATCTATCTGGAGCAGCCCCTCGTCGTCGGAGACGTCGTGGTCGTAGTTACGGTCGAGGGGACGGATGCGGCCGGGCCGGAGTATCACCCAGTGATCAACATCGTCGGCCTGGGCATTGACGACGGAACCGTTCTTTGGAATGTGCCCGTGCCGACGGGCAGGGGTGCCGCCTTTGATCATTCGGCTTATGCCCGTCTCCACGAGCGCAATGGAGAGGTGCTGGTAGTCTTCAGTATGTGGGTCGACCGCCAGACGATGATTCTTGACCCAGCCAGCGGCGATGTCCGCCTGGAAAGCGACGCAGAGACCATCCACGCAGTGTCGGGTCGATATGCGTTCGGTGAGCGCGGCACAGATATGGTCTCTGTGGATCTCGAGACGGGGGAGACCGCCCCTCTGCGTTCGACGGCTATGGGCAGATCATACATCGACCCGGCAGACGCAGCCTACATAATCATAGATCTTGACCACGCGGAGACGCTCCTGCGGTTCTCGTCGGTCGACGGGACCGTTGAGACGTTCGAGCGGAACCCAGACGATATCCGCTACAGCAGGGACTATCGATGTCTGCACGGAGGTGACCAACCGGTTCTGGTGTGCGGCACTACGTCGCAGCCCTACTCTACCGTGGGGGCTGATCTCGCGTCCGGAGAGGTCGTATGGACGTTGGATGAGCAGCTCGGTCTCAAGGTAGCTTTTCATGGCAACCTCTACGGAGAGATCGGGCACGGAGGGATCAGGGCCACTTATGCTGTGTTCGACCAGTTGACCGGGGAGGCCATGACTCGCGATATTGGCCTCAAGTCTGTTGACGATGAACCTGTCCAGGTGAACGAGTACGGCATCATGGGCTTTGTCATGAAGTCCGGTGACCCGTTGGAGGGTAAGTTTGCGTGGGCGCCGACAAGCGGTTGACGTGGTCGTCGAGTGGCTGACGCGCACCTTCGCGGGCCTGCTGCCCGTTCACGAAAACCCGTACCAACCGGTGCCCGTACCAACCGGTGTCTGTTCGACGGCGACGTAGGGTGCGATGGATCAGGCTGGTCCGACTCGCAGCACCCGGAAGCCTTTGGCGGAGGCGACGCGGTCCACGGGCCGGTCGAGCGTGTCGGTGAGCCAGCCGTGCAGCGAGTCGGCACCGAGGTTGCGGGCGACGACCAGCCAGGCGGTGCCGTCGTCGGTCAGCCTGGGTAACCAGCTGCGCAACAGCTGGTGCAGGGCCGGTTTGCCGATCCGGACTGGCGGGTTGGACCAGATCGTCGTGAACCGCAGATCGGCGGGCACCTGGTCGGCGGTGACGGCCCGGACCTTCTCGAGCCCCAGGGCGCGGGCGTTGTCGGCGGTTGGGTCCAGGCTAGAACGCGCCGACAACGCCATCAACCTCCGCGCCGAGCATCTGCCCCCTGTCCCTGCGCGTCCGCGCCACCCCTTCCTGCGACTTCCGCTGATCGTCCGTCCACCCAGAGCCACACATGACTTGCACGCTATATGCGCCTGGTGCATACTGGCTGGGTGGACGTGTACGCCTCGCGTCAGTTGCAGATCAGGGTCAACGACCTGCTGCAGCGTGCCAAGGCTGGCGACGAGCGCGCCGAGGTAACGTCGCGTCTGCTGGCACTGGAGATCGCGATCCTTCGTCGGCTTGGTGGTGAACCAGCCGATGAGACGCCGGACCTCAAGCAGGTTCGCCAGTCGGGCAGGTACCCGGTCTGGCGGGTCTCTCACCCATACCGCGAGGGATACGCGGTACGTACCATCGTCTGGTTCACACCCCAGGGCCAGGCCGTCCTCGCACTGTTCGCCACCGACAAGGCGCAGATGGGAGACCTGTTTTACGGCACCGTCGGCGAACGCGCTGATCAGATCATCGACGAATGGCTCCGCGAACGACCGGAGGGAACCTCATGAGCATCGATCCGTACACCCCGTTCAACGACCGGCTCGACGAGATCATCAACGAGACCCCAGAACGTGCCGCCGCGGTGGCTGAGATGATGGCCGAGGTTGACGAGGAACGTCGCGTCTACCGCATGAACCTGGCGACCATCCGTAAGGCTGCCGAACTTACCCAGGCTGACATCGCTGGACGGCTGGGCACCACGCAGAGCGCGGTGTCGCGCGCCGAGCAGCGCGGCGACATGCTCTACAGCACCTTGCTCGCCTATCTGCGAGCCGCTGGCGCCCACGACGCGACTCTCACCGTCACTGTCGGCGGACGCCGCGTCGAGGTCCTGCTGTCCGACGCCGCCAAAGAACAAGGTTGAGGTCCGGGCCGATCGACGCTGCGAGGAGATAATGACGACCAAGAAGTTTGTCATACAGATCAGGCATGATTTAGTCTCGCGTCCTGACGTGCACCTTCGCTGGTCTGCTGCCCGTTCACGAAAACCCGTACCAACCGGTGTCTGTTCGACGGCGACGTAGGGTGCGATGGATCAGGCTGGTCCGACTCGCAGCACCCGGAAGCCTTTGGCGGAGGCGACGCGGTCCACGGGCCGGTCGAGCGTGTCGGTGAGCCAGCCGTGCAGCGAGTCGGCACCGAGGTTGCGGGCGACGACCAGCCAGGCGGTGCCGTCGTCGGTCAGCCTGGATAACCAGCTGCGCAACAGCTGGTGCAGGGCCGGTTTGCCGATCCGGACTGGCGGGTTGGACCAGATCGTCGTGAACCGCAGATCGGCGGGCACCTGCCCGGCGGTGACGGCCCGGACCTTGTCGAGGCCCAGCGTGCGGGCGTTGTCGGCGGTCAGGTCCAGGGCGCGGGTGTTGACGTCCAGCGCCCAGACGTCCAGCGGATCGGCCAGGTCCCGGGCCCGCAGCGCGGCCTCGATGCTCAGCGGTCCCCAGCCGCAGCCGAGGTCGAGCAGGTCGCCGGGCGCCGGGTCGGGCAGGTGGTCGAGCAGCACCCGGGTACCCAGGTCGACGTGCCCGGCCGAGAACACCCCGCCGGAGGTGGTCACCGTGACGTCCCGGCCCCCGAGGTGCACGACGACCTGGCAGCGCGTGTCCGGCCCGGTCGGTGCGGCAGAGAAGTAGTGCTCACCCACTGTGCTCACTCACCGTGTCGACCCTACCGTCCGTCGTCACGACGCTCGTGCCATCGCGGCCTGGACCTTCCGCATAGTGGAGATGTTCCGGCTGGTGAGCTGGGCCCGCATACGAGGGTCGCCGAGGGTCTTCGAGAACCCGGCGTCGAGGGTCGATCCTTTCGGCACCTGCCAGAAGAAACAGCCCTGGTTGACGCTCGCGGTCTCGCCGACGACGGGAGTGACGGTCTGGAACCTGGCCAGCAGGGTGTCTTCGAACCCGGCGTCGCAGACGAACGCGTAGACGTGCCGGTCCGGATCGTCCTCGAACGGTACCGCGCCGACCATCGCGTCCACCTGCGCGGCGTCCTTGACGAACAAGAACACCGGCTCGCCGTAGTGCTCGCGTAGTGCGTCCGCCAGCTGCACCGCCACCGCCTGGGCCGTCTCGTCGCTGCTGAAGACGACGTTCCCCGTCGCCAGCACCGTGACGACGTCCCGCAGCCCCGCCCGTTCGGCCACGCCCTTGACGTCCTTCATGAGCATCTTGCGCCCGTTGACGTTCACGCCCCGCAGAAACGCGCAGTACCTGGTCATGATCTGTCGTTCTCCTGGGACGGGGACGTCTGTGTGTCCACCGGGCCGAGACGAGCCCGAGTCTCGAGCTGTCGGCCTGTGCCTGACAGCCTGGGAGCCTACACGTCGGGTCGGGGCCGTGGATGGCTTGTGCTTATCTGAAGAATGAGGTCGCTTCGGGCGGGCGGGACGTGGGAGGCTGGTCGCGGACCAGGGAGGATAAGCGTGACGGGAACCAGACGCGAGCGCACCGCGCAAGAGGTGGCTGACGATGTCGTCGCCCGGGTGCTCAGCCGGGTCGGCACGGCGGTGCAGGCCACGGACGACGCGCCCACCGCGGCCGACGGCGACCAGCTGGACCTGGAGGAACGGGCGTCGCTGCGGCGGGTGGCGGGGCTGTCCACCGAGCTCGAGGACGTCACCGAGGTCGAGTACCGCGAGCTGCGGCTGGAGAAGGTGGTGCTGGTCGGGCTGTGGAGCAGCGGCACCGCCGAGGCCGCCGAGATCAGCCTGCGCGAGCTGGCGGCGCTGGCCGAGACCGCCGGTTCGCAGGTGCTCGACGGGCTGCTGCAGCGTCGGGGCCACCCCGACCCGGCCACCTACCTCGGGTCCGGCAAGGCCGCCGAGCTGGCTGACCTGGTCCAGGCCGTCGGGGCCGATACCGTCATCGCGGACGACGAGCTGGCGCCGTCCCAGCGGCGTGGGCTGGAGGACGTCGTCAAGGTCAAGGTCGTCGACCGGACCGCGCTGATCCTGGACATCTTCGCCCAGCACGCCAAGTCCAAGGAGGGTAAGGCCCAGGTCGAGCTGGCCCAGCTGGAGTACCTGCTGCCGCGGCTGCGCGGCTGGGGCGAGTCGATGTCGCGGCAGGCCGGTGGGCAGGTCGGCGGCGCGGCGCAGGGCATGGGGTCGCGCGGCCCGGGCGAGACCAAGATCGAGCTGGACCGGCGGCGTATCCGCACCCGCATGGCCCGGCTGCGCCGCGAGATCGCCGCCATGGCGCCGTCCCGGGCCACGAAACGACGTTCCCGGGAGCGGTACGGCGTCCCGTCGGTGGCCATCGTCGGGTACACCAACGCGGGCAAGTCGTCGCTGCTCAACCAGCTGACCGGGGCCGGGGTGCTGGTGGAGAACGCGCTGTTCGCCACCCTCGACCCGACGGTGCGCCGGGCCACCACGCCCGACGGTCGGGTCTACACCCTGACCGATACGGTCGGGTTCGTCCGGGCCCTGCCGCACCAGCTGGTCGAGGCGTTCCGCTCCACCCTGGAGGAGGTCGCCGAGGCCGACCTGGTCCTGCACGTCGTGGACGCCGCCCACCCGGACCCGGAGGGCCAGATCGCCGCGGTCCGCACCGTGCTGGCCGATCTCGAAGCGCTGGACCTGCCGGAGATCGTCGTGCTGAACAAGGCCGATCTGGCCGCCGGTGACCAGATCGCCCGGCTGCGCACCAAGGAGCCCGGCGCTGTCGTCGTCTCCGCCCGTACCGGGGACGGTCTGGACGAGCTGCGGCAGGTGATCGCCGACGGGGTGCCTCGCCCCGACGTGCTGGTCGACGTCGTCGTGCCCTACGACCGGGGCGACCTGGTGCACCAGGTCCACGAGCACGGCGAGGTCGAGCACTCCGAGCACCGCCCCGACGGCACCGCGCTGCGGGCCCGGGTCGACCCGGCCCTGGCCCAGCGGCTGCACGACGCTGCTGCTCGAAAATGAGCACCGCCGTGGTTGGACAACGATATGTGTGTCTTGATCCAGACGGCATGGCAAGCGACAGTTGGTTGTATGTCGTGCTGCACGCCCAGACAGGCGTAATATACCAGCAGCAGTACGGTGGCTCTGCATGTCTGCAGGGCCAGGTCGAGGGCTATCTTGTTCCGGTGCACGGCCCTCATGGTCTCGCGGGTCTCCGTAGCTTGTTCGAGGGGCACTTCCGTGGCGTTGGGACCTGTAACTACCGGTGGCAGGACGAAGAACTGGATGCTCTTCGTGAGTCGGTCCAGCGGATCTGTTTCTGGGCATGCGACGGCCAGAACGAAGTTCCTCACGCACTCCGACCAGACGAGCAGCGGCTGGACGACGCCGATGAGGCGTGGATTCCGGTAACCACACCGGATGGGCCGGGCATCCTTGTCTGGCCCAACTCCGACTGACATCCGGCTGCCTCATACCTCATCGTAATTCCATCCCCATCAGTTGGTTGCATTTATTATGCGACACTCCGCAACGGGTTGTCCTGGCGTATTTTGGCCGACAGCCGTCTGATACACGGCTCCGCACGTCCAGGCTCTCTCAGCGTAAGCTCAGGCGGCGCCTGCCAGAGTGCAGCCATGACAACCACCACTGGACGTTCCCTCTGGCGCCACGTCGGCGCACTCTTCACGGCCACCGGCCTGCTGCACGTCGTCGTATTCACGTTCGTGGGCCGTGAGACTGGCGCCGATATCGTGCGGGCCGGAATGGTCAACGCCATCGGGAGCTACGAGAACCGCGCCTTGTTCTGGTACGGAGGAATGCTGGCAGGAGCAGCGATGGTTCTCGTCGGCCTGCTCATGACCAGCTGGGTCCGGGCCACAGGCCGACCGGTTCCTCGCTACGTCGGCTGGACCCTTGTCGGGCTGGGCGTCGTCACAGCGGTCCTCCAGCCGCTGTCGGGCGGTGTCTTGGTGATTGCGGTCGGCCTCGTCGCCCTGTCCGGTCCACGCACGCAGACCGTTCAGCCCGGTCAGTCGCAGTAGGAGACGAGGCATCTTCCGGACGCCGCCGCGGCCTTGGGAGCATCGGCTGCGGTCAACGGGACAGACCAGCCGGTACAGTGACCATCTGAACAGGTCAGTTCGTGGAACGGGTGGGCATGTCGGTGCGACGGTCGGTCGTCAAGGCCGCCGTCCAGGGGTTGATGACGCTGGGCGGCGCCGCCGCGGTCGTCGCGACGGGGGACCCGGGGCTGGGTGTGGTCCTCACGGGTCTGAGCGGGGCGGGGGCGTCCGTCGGGGGAGACGTGGTCGACCAGGTCTTCGGCAGCACCAGGCGTGAGGCTCTGGACGCGCAGGTCAGGTCTGCGGTGTCGGCTCGCTTCCCTGACCTCGGCCGCAAGGAGCTCAAGGCTGGTCTGAGGTCGGCTTGCGACATCATGGCGGCCCACGCCCTGACGATGGAGGATTGGGCCGCGCTGGACCTCGATCCCCGTCGGGCGGCCCAGACGGTCGTGGGCCGGGCCCACGAGGCCTCCGGTGGGCTTGTCCAGGCCGTCGTCGAGGAGACCTACCGGGCCATGGCGCCCTACCAGGTGTTCATCGTCGAGGCTCTGACCCGGTTGGGACGTATCGAGACCAAGACCGACCGGCTGGTCACGACCGCCGAGCGTCAGACCGAGCTGCTGGTGTCGATCGAGGAGAAGGTCGGTGCCGGTCCGGCGGTGCGGGTGCCGCCGGTGGGGAACCCGCCCGACGCCGCTCCGGCGCCGCAGCCCAGGTCGGCGGTGCGCGACGCGATCGACGCCGCGTGGTCGGGTGCGCCGACGGTGGTGATGATGACCCAGGTGCTGCGCGGCGACGGCGGGGTGGGCAAGTCGCAGCTGGCCGGTCAGTACTTCCGCCTCAGCGACGCGGCGGTCAAGGTGTGGGTCGACGCGTCCCGCCTGGACGGTGTGATCAGCGGTTACGCCGCCGCGGCCCGGGCGGTGGGACTGCGCAGGGAGAACGACGAGGCGCTGGCGCGGGCCTTCCGTGCCTGGCTGGCGGCGGCGGATCGGACCTGGTTCGTGGTGCTCGACGACCTGGACGTCGACCCCGTGCAGCTGGCGCCGTGGTGGCCGCCGACCGTCAGCCCAGGCCGAACGCTGGTCACCACCCGTCGCCGCGGGGCGGGCTACCACGGGTCGGGCCGGGTCGAGGTGGACCTGGACGTATACACCCCGGCCGAGGCTGCATCGTACGTGACCGAGCGCCTAGCAGGGGCCGTGGCGACCGACCCCGCCGAGGTTGAGGCCCTGACCGAAGACCTGGGTCGGCACCCAGTGGCGTTGAGCCTGGCCGCGGCGGTCATCATCGACAGCCCCCGCTTCGCCACCGTCGCGCAGTACCGCCAGGTGCTGCACGACCGCTCACGCTCCCTGACGGACGCCCTGCCCGGCCAGGACGCCCTGCACGCCGAGCTGGCCCGACGAGGCCGCCCGACCGACGACCGGTGGACCATCGCGGCGATCTGGGACATCGCCGTCGAACGTGCGACCGAACGCTCGGCGCACGCCCCGGCCATGGCCGCGCTGCTGTCGTTCGCCCACCCCACCCAGACCCCTCGCCCCCTGTTCCTCACCGAGGCGGCCCGTCGGTATCTAGGGTCGCCCGATGCTCCGCTCACCGACGAGCAGACGTGGACCGCTCTGGACGCCCTGGTGTCGGTGTCCCTGGTAGCCGTCGGTCGTGATCCGTGGAGCCCGGTCGCCGTCCACGCCCTGGCCCAGCGCACCATCCGCGACACCCTGGACCCCGACCAGCAGGCCAGCGCAGCCCGGGCCCTGGCCGACGCTGCGGCCGAGGTCTGGGACAGCGCGCCGCCTGATGGGGCTGGTGGCCTGCGCGCCACCGTCACCGCTCTGCGCGACCTGGCCGGACCGGCCCTGGTCGACGCTGAAGTCCACCGGGCGCTGTTCCTGGCCGGGGACTCTCTGGGCAGCGCGGGCCGGGTCCGGCGTGCCGTCAGGTACTACGAGGACCTTCGCGCCCGCCTCGTGGCAGACCCAGACCGTCGTGATGTCTTGGCGGTCCGGCGGTGCTCCGCTTTCTGGCGCGCCAAATCGGGTGACGTCACTGGTGCCATCGCCGCGTTGGAGGATCTGCTGGTCGATCTGCTGCGGGTTCTGGGTCCTGACCACCCCGACACCCTGCTGGCTCGTCACAATATCGCTCGCTGGCGCGCCACCTCCGGCGATGTCGTCGGGGGCCTGGCTGCGCTGGAGGACGTGCTGGCCGACTCGGTGCGGGTGCTGGGTCTGAACCATTACCGCACCTTGTCCACCCGGCACTACATCGCTCGTTGGCGTGCTGTCTCTGGTGATATCGCTGGTGGTCTCGCTGGGTTGGAAGAGGTGCTGGCCGAACGGCTGAAGGCGCTCGGTCGGGACCACTACCGCACGCTGTCGACCCGGCACGATATCGCCCATTGGCGTGCTGCTTCTGGCGATATCACCGGGGGACTTGCTGGTATGAAGGAGGTGTTGGCCGCCCGGGCGCGGACGCGGGGCCGGGACCACCCCGACACCCTGTCTACCCGGCATGACATCGCCCGCTGGCGTGCTGCTTTAGGTGATGTTGCTGGTGGTCTGGCTGGACTGGGAGAGGTACTGGCCGATCGGGTGCGAGTACTGGGACCGGACCATCCAAGTACCTTGTCCACTCGGCACTACATCGCTCGTTGGCGCGCGGTGTCCGGTGATGTCGTCGGTGGTCTGGCTGAGTTCGAAAAAGTGCTGGTGGACAAGGCGCGGGTGCTGGGTCCCGACCATCCCAGCACGTTGTCCACCCGGCACAACGTCGCGCGTTGGCGGGCCGCCTCTGGTGATGTCGCTGGTGGTCTGGCAGGACTAAAGGACGTGCTGGCTGACCGGGTCAGGGTGCTGGGTCCGGACCACCCCGACACTCTGTCCACCCGCTACCGGATCGCTTACTGGTGTGTCGAGTCTGGGGATACCGGTGGTCTAGCCGAGATGGAGGACGTGCTGGCCAACCGGGTACGGGTCCTAGGTCCGGACCACCCCGGCACCATGGCCACACGACGCAGCCTCGAAGTGTATCGGCGACGACTGGGAGGTGCGGCCCAGGCCCGTATTCCCCGCCTGACCGTCGCCGCCGACTCCAGCATCCAGTGGACACCTTTCGACGACTATGTGGAGCTGATGGGGATGGTCGGCGTTCAGACCGACATAGACGACGACACCGAGACCCCCGGGGCGGTGGCCTAACAGTCGAACGTCACGGGTGCAGCTCTTCGGACTCGAGCCTCTGCTTCCTCACCGCTGACCAGAGTGACCTTGCCGGTCTCGATGTCGATGCGGCGGCGGAACTTGTCCCGCCAGGCGGCATCTATCGTCATCGTCGGAGTCGAGGCTCAGCAGACCGCTGTGGATGACTGCTGCGCGGTCGTGCGGCTCCAGGGCGAGGAGCTCACGTTCGACCTTCGCGACGTCGGCTGCCATGACACAAGTGCTACGACGATCACCGTAGGCTGAGCCGCATGTCTGGTGGCTCGTCCGACCGTACGACGGCGCTGCTCGACGCCGCGGTCGAGGTGCTGGGCGGGGTGCGTCGGGAGGGGCAGGTCGTCATGGCCCAGGCCGTGGCCGACGCGGTGGAGAAGCGGCAGCACCTGCTGGTGCAGGCCGGGACAGGGACCGGTAAGTCGCTGGGGTACCTGGTGCCGGTGGTGGACCACGCGGTGCGGAACGACAAGCGGGTCGTGGTGTCGACGGCGACGCTGGCGCTGCAGCGGCAGGTCGTCGGGCGGGACCTGCCGCTCGTCGCTGACGCGCTGGGGTCGCACCTGCCGCGGCCTCCCGTGGTGGCGCTGCTCAAGGGGTGGCACAACTACCTGTGCGTGCACAAGGTCGCCGGGGGGTACCCGGACGACGGCACGTTGTTCGACCACCTGACGGAACCGATGGGGCCGGGGCCGTCTGACAGTTCAGCCCAGCCCGACAGCCTCGGGGCTCAGGTGGTCAGGGTGCGGGAGTGGGCTGAGGAGACCGAGACCGGCGACCGTGACGACCTGGTGCCCGGGGTCGGCGACCGGGCCTGGCGGCAGGTCTCGGTGACGTCCCTGGAGTGCCTGGGCCGACGCTGCCCGATGCTCGGCGACTGCTTCGGGGACGCCGCCCGGTCGGCCGCCCGGTCCGCGGATATCGTCGTGACCAATCACGCCATGCTGGCCGCGACGGCCAGCCACGGGTCCCAGGCGTTGCCCGAGCACGACGTGCTCGTGGTCGACGAGGCCCACGAGCTGGCCGCCCGGGTGACCGCCCAGGCGACGGCAGAGCTGTCGCTGGCCACGGTGGAGCAGGCCGCTCGCGCGGCGCGACGGCTGGCCGCGCTGCCCACCACCGACCTGGACGCGGCCGGCCAGGCGCTGGCCGTGGCGCTGGTGGCCAGCCGGGAGGGACGCTTCCCCGACGGGCTGCCCGACCAGCTGGCCGAACCTGTGGCGGTGGTGCGCGACACGGTGCGCGGGCTGCTGACGGCGCTGCGGGCTGCAGGACCAGCCAGCCCGGGGGAGCCCGACGGTGGGCGTCAGGTGGCCCAGGCCGCTCTGACCGAGCTGTTCGAGGTGGCCGAGCGGCTGGTCGCAGCCGACGAGCACACCGTGCTGTGGTGCGCTCGCGGCACTGACCGGCGCGGCGGCCAGCAGACCCGGCTGCACGCCGCGCCGCTGTCGGTCAGCGGGCTGATCCGCAACCAGCTGCTCACCGACCGGGTGGCGGTGCTCACCTCGGCCACGCTGAGCCTCGGCGGGTCGTTCGACGCGGCGGCCCGGGCGGTCGGCCTGGCCCAGGACGGTGCGACATCCGGGTCGGCGGCCGGTCGGCAGGCCGGGCAGGAGAGCGACCAGCGGGTCGACCAGCCGGGCCCCGACCGACAGGGCACCGACCGACAGGGCACCGAACGACAGGGCACCGAACAACAGTTGGGCACCGAGTGGCAGGGTATCGACGTCGGCAGCCCGTTCGACTATGCCCGGCAGGGTATCTGCTACGTCGCCGCCAGCCTGCCCGCCCCGGGCCGTGACCCGGCCACCGAGGCCCAGCTCGACGAGATCGAGGCGCTGGTCCGGGCCGCGGGCGGGCGGACCCTCGGGCTGTTCTCCTCCCGCCGGGCCGCTCAGGCCGCCGCCGAGGCGATGCGCGAACGGCTGGACGTACCCGTCCTGGCCCAGGGCGACGACCAGCTGCCGACCCTGGTCGGGCAGTTCGCCGCCGACCCCGCGACCTGCCTGTTCGGCACCCTGTCGCTGTGGCAGGGGGTGGACGTGCCCGGTCCGACCTGCCGGTTGGTGCTGATCGACCGGATACCGTTCCCGCGTCCCGACGACCCGGTCTCGGCCGCCCGGTCCGAGGCCGTCGCCAAGGCCGGGGGGAACGGCTTCATGGCCGTGGCGGCCTCCCACGCGGCGCTGCTGCTGGCCCAGGGGGCCGGTCGGCTGATCCGCACCGCCACCGACCGGGGTGTGGTCGCGGTGCTCGACCCGCGGCTGGTCACGGCCCGGTACGGCACATACCTCGCCCGGTCGTTGCCGCCGTTCTGGCGCACCACCGACCGGGACGTCGTGCTGGGCGCGTTGGCCCGGCTCCACGCCGCGGACTGACCACCGGCACTCCCGCGGTGCGGGGCCGACTGACGTGTCTGGGGGTTGCGCCGCCGGGCTGGGGGTTCCAACCCCCCGCCAGCCGCGCCAAACCCCGAACCCCGCCCTC